>CAKUTY010000152.1 GCA_934692455.1 uncultured Erysipelotrichaceae bacterium | reverse complement strand
GCATTCAAGTCTTTTGGAACTTCATAAGAACTGATATCGATATTCTCAAAACGTTTTACATAATCATTAAAATGTTTATCTCTTTTTACATCAATACTTTCAAATTCATTTAATTCTTCATTTAAAGATAAGATACGATATGAAGGTAACTTGATATCTTCTTTTAAGAACTTCTTATCAGTGATATTCATTTCCTCTTTTAAGCTTAATAACTTATCAAGGTCCTTATCGTTCATATCAACGAATTCACCACTTCTTAGTCGATGATACTTTTTCTTTTGTTTATAGCTGCTTAAAACAGCTAAAAGTTCATCTTTTTCAAGATCGGAGATTAAATTAAGATTTAATAAGTCACTTTGAACACGAACACCAACAGAAACTTTTACCTTCTTTTTAACACCTAAAGAATCAAAACGAGCTGTAGAGAATACTTCACCATATTCTCTTAATTCATTTAAAGAAGTTAATAGATGATATAAACAATCATCATTCTTAATACATAATTCATCATCGTTGTATTTTTCAAAGTCTTCTAAAAGGTATTCTAAAACATTTTTTTCTCTTTCAAAGTCTCTAGTTCCCTTTTTATCTAAAATATTATATTTATCTTCCTTATAATAAACATCACACTTACAAGTAACTATTCCCTCTAAGGCATCCAAATAAAATTTAAAAACAGGGCGCACTGGAACATTCTCAATTATCTTATCTTCATCTTCGATTATAAGATTTTGATAAGTCTTTAGTTTAGGCAAGATATCATAATAGAAATCGCCCAAATTACTAGCACCAATCTTGATATCATTTCCGTTTAATCCATATATAACATCAACTATTTCATTATCATTTAAGATTCTTGAAAACTTATTAGGACCTATTAAATATTTATATTTTTCACCACTGAAGCATGAAAAAGGTGGATGACTTATTGTCACACTTTCAAGCTTATCATCAACAATTTCAGGACTGACAGTGATAGGCAAATCGTTATTAACGATACTTAGGTTAATTAATGATTTATCCTTTTCATCATATTCTTTATAGATTAGTTCTACTTCCCTGCCATAAGATAAATCAAATAGTTTATCTATTCTAGCTTTATCTAAACTTATAGAAGAATAAGAGGGATTGGCTACATAATATCTACGATTTATATGATTATAAAAAGAATGGGATTCTTCAATATAATCAGTAAGATATTTAAATAAGGCCTTTGAATCTTCAGCTATATCATCTTTGTTAAAATCTAGAGTGACTTTAGTACTTAAATCATATTTAGCACTTCTTTTATAACAATTAATAAAATAAGAAAGATCTTTGATATTCAATAGTTTATCTTTACCAGCTTTAAACTTAACTAAATATTCATCCTTGTCTCTATCAAAGGTAAAAGATGGGATAAGATGAATGTTTTCACTTCGTCCCATTATATTAGAACTACGTTTTTCTTTACTATAATCCAAGAAGTTTTGACCTAGTCTATTAGTCTTATCAAACTTATTGTGAACAAAGTAATCTTCAACCATCATTAGGGCAACAGCCTTATTTACACACAATTTATATCTTTCATAATAAGGACGTCTCATGCACTCTTGACAATGGCAATTAAACAAAATGATTCTATTGGCAGTAAATTTAAAATTGACATAATCTCTACCACTACCAATTAAAAAATTATAGGCAACATCATCATCGTAAAAACTCTTATTATCTAAAATCATATTAGGTTTATTTAGGCAAATAGTCTTAGCCCTCTTATAAGTTTCCTCAGACATATAATATTCGCCCATTAAATTTTCGATATCGATATCTGATTTAGGATTATTAATATAAGTATATCTTGTTTCCTTATAACTGCCCTTTAAGACATCAGGAAAAACCTTTTCTATTTCAAATAAAGTAGCAATTATATGTTTACAATAACCCTTATCTCTGTATCTTGGACATGTACATTTTTGTGCAGTTACTTCTCCTTTATTATTGATAACAGCAGTAACTTTATATTCAGAATAATAGTCAGATCCTGCAACTTGCGCAGTGAAAATGTTGTTGTCACGGTCAATAAAAAGGACTTTATTCATTTCAAAATAATCTCTGCCCTTTTCTAATTCCCAATCATTAAATTTATCTTGCCAACTCATGAAACAATTCTATCACTTATTTAGCTTTTCTAACTTTAAAACACTTTCTTTATATTCATCAAAATTAGATAGCCCTAAATCTTTCAATGAAATTGGTAAACCTATTTTCTTACACCAATCATATACTTCATCAAATTCTTCAGCATTCTCGTAACACAATTCCACCAAGGTGCCATAGGCTACCTTTTCACCATGCATCTTAGGACAATCTAATTTATAACTTATTTCATGGGCTAAATTAGTGCCACTCTTTTCAAAACCCACTCCTGAAAGATAAATATTAGTTCTAATAATTATTTCTTGTAAGTCACCTATCTCTTTATTTTCAAAACCTGAAATAGAATCGATTCCATATTTCATTAGGTTATCAAAACATTCTCTAGCTTCATCATTCATCTTTCCATTGGCTCTAGCCTCAAAATAAGTAGACAAGGCATCGCCCATGCCAGCTATCGTTAGCCTTAATGGACAAGCAATGATAATATTGGTGTCAACTAAAACCATATCAGGATTCTTATCAAGATATAGATATCTATCTAAGCTACCATCTTCATGATATAAAACAGATACAGCAGTACATGGTCCATCATTTGAAGCACTTGTTGGAATAATAATTAGATATTTCTTATTAAAAAACGCCACCGCCTTAGCAACATCCAAAATCTTGCCACCACCAAAGCCAATAAGCACATCATAGTCTTTAACTAAAAGAGATATTCTTTCTATTTCTTTTAATGAGCATTCACCATTAAATAATTCAATTTCAAAGTTATTAACATTATCAAAATTATCATAGCTTCTTTTATCAACTATCATATATACTTTCTTATCTTTGAATTTATCTAATTCTTTTAAAGCACCAGGATATTGTATATATTCCATATTTAACCAATCATCTTCCCGATATTATTGTTAGCTTCAACAATCTTAGTGACATCTGATATATCATCTTTATTACCGCTAAAAATCTTTGTTTTTATATCACCATTATGATAATAAACTTCAACGCCATACCAATCCCACGAATCGTTATTTTTATTTTTACTAACAACTTTAAGACCATCACCTATTAGGCCTGCTTCGCTTACAATTTTTTCAATTTCGCTATTGTAAACATCCCAAGCTTTACCATTTTCTTTTCCATTAATTCTAATTGTTGTGTTAGCACCACAAAAGTAAGTTGGATGAATCTTCACGTTATATCCTTCAGACCAACTATCTTTATCACGAGTAACAATTACCCAAATGCCAGAAGCTTGGCCTGCTACCGTAGGTGGTGCTAATTCAATAGTCCCATCATTAACAGCTGTTGCAAGTACTGATTCAATAAATCTAGCTGTATGTAAATCCTTAGCCTTTCTAGACTTTTCTAATTGAGAATTTAAAACAGGAATCGCAATACCCACAAGTACCCCTATAATAGCTATAACAATCAATAGTTCAGCTAATGTGAAACCCTTCTTTTTATTTAGCATATTAT
>CAKUTY010000151.1 GCA_934692455.1 uncultured Erysipelotrichaceae bacterium | reverse complement strand
TTTTTTAATCTTCTCAAGCTTCGCCTTAAAGTTTTCTTCAGAAATATTATCGACAATCAAAACAAATTCATCACCGCCAGTACGAACAAGCGCATCATTACTACGAATATTTTTTTTGATAGTCTTAACAACTTCCACCAAAACTTGATCACCATATTTATGACCAAAGATATCATTGCACATCTTAAAATTATCGACATCAATCATCGCTACACCAGTATTATGAACGACATCATTTTTATGGTTTTCATAAAATAGGCGATTATATGCAGTAGTCAAAGGATCGGTATATAACTTAGTCTCTGACTCAATATTGGCGTCTAATAAATAGTTATATGCCTCAGGATCGATAAAAGTATTATCTTCCATAAGTTTAGCTAACTCTAAAACAGCAGGTTTTCCATCAATCGTACAATACTTTGAAATAACCTGATAAACATTATCACCCACAAAACCTAATTTAGCGCCGTCTTTTTTAGTCTTTAAAGTATCTAAAGAAATGCAATGAGAACAAGCTTCACCCTTATTCCATAATTCATAGCACTTACAAGGTATTTTTTCGCCACTAATTGCACACTTGCCATTAACTTCATCCTCTTTTAGAATACGTGCAATCGGGAAGATACAACGATAAAGGACCAACAAATCTTCAGCTTCAGTTTGTGTTAAATGTAATTCATTAAGCATATAAAACCCCTACATCATGCTATACATTGTAAACATTGGCAAGTAAATAGCCATTACAATATATCCCGCAAAAATAGCTAATATAATTAACATCGTAGGCTCAAGCTTAGCCAAAGCTGCCTTAGTCGCATAATCAGCCTCATTTGTATAATAATCACCAATTGTCTTTAAAGTAGACACTAACTCACCACTTTTTTCACCAATGCCACACATTTCCTTTAAAGTAAGAGGCAAATACTTACTATTAGACATAGTCTCACTTAAAGAAGAACCAGTATCAATCTTCTCAGCCATTGCATAAATTTCTTTACTTAATGCAGCATTAGTTAAACACTTAGAAGTAGTTCTTAAAGCCTCAGAAACAGTTAAACCAGCATCTAATAAAGTAGACATCGTACATGCAAATTCTTGAGAATTACTTAAAAGATTGATATTACCAATTATTGGAATATTTAAACTCTTTTCCGCAACCCTAATCTTATTATCTTCATTTGATACATAAACCTTATAAATAATATATAGTAAAAAGATAATACCAAGTAGTAACATCCAGTACTTGCCAAACCAATCAGACACATTAATTAATATTTGAGTAATCAAAGGTAATTCACCACCTAGTTCTGCAAAGACACTTGTTAAAGTAGGAATAACCTTAACCATTACTACAATTACAACAACCACCGCAACACATAAGACAAAGATAGGATAGGTAGTAGCTGACTTTAATTTTTGTTTATTCTTAAATGAATTCTCAAAATAAATCTGCATATTCTCAAAACTTGTAGCTAATTTACCTGATTTTTCACCAGCCTTTAAAGTCTCTAAAAAAACAGGTGGCAATGCCTTAGCATTTTTTCTAAAAGCAGCCTCAACACTACTACCATGGGTAACATCAAGATAAACATTATCTAGAATCTTCTTCAATTTCTTATCCTGTGTTTGACCAGCAATCATCTTAATAGTCACATCAATTGGTGTGCCTGCGTTTAATATAATCGCAAACTGTGAACACATAACAGCTAAAGGCTTTATCTTAACCTTAGGATTAATCTCCGCATTTAAAATACTATTAAGACTACTATTTTTAATAGCTTCAATATCCAAGACAATTGAATTGTTTGACTTAATCTTTTCTATAGCATCATATTCATCAACAGCATCAATAACACCCTTAACCTTGACACCATCTTTTGAAAGAGCAGAATACTTATAACTAATCATAATTATTCTACCGTAACTACATTATCAACAATCTCATCGACTGTTGTAACACCCTTTTCTACTAAATCTCTACCATTGACAATCATTGGAGTAAAACTACCTCTTTCACTTACTAACTTTCTAAGTTCATTACCATTAATACCCTTAGAAATTTGATCACGCAAGAAAGAATCGATAGTTAATATTTCAAAAACACCAGTTCTACCCTTATAACCACTATCAAAACACATGTAACAACCCTTTCCCTTATAGAAATGTTTATTTAAAGGATTGATACCAGCTAAATCTATAATTTCAGAATCTGGAACATATTCTTCTCTACAATTAGGACAAATCTTACGAACTAGACGTTGTGAAACAACACCACGCAAAGAACCACCGATTAAATATGGCTCTACTCCTAAATCTCTTAATCTATCAATAGCGCTAACCGCATCCTCTGTATGTACAGTGGTTAAAACCAAGTGACCAGTCATAGCTGCACGTAAGGCAATAGAAGCAGTTTCACCATCTCTAATTTCACCAATTGAAATAATATCCGGGTCTTGTCTTAAACAAGAACGCAAAGCACTCGCAAAAGTTAAACCAATCTTTTCATTAATCGCCACCTGAGTAACTCCTTCAATTTGAAATTCTACTGGATCTTCCAAAGAAATCATATTAACAGTCTCAGACTTTAATTCTTCAATCATGGTATATAAAGTACTAGTCTTACCAGAACCTGTTGGACCAACGATCATAATTAAGCCAGATGAATTCTTTAAAATACGAGAGAATCTTTCATTATCCTTTTCAGTAATACCAATACCAGTACGTGTTAAAGAATTCTTATCTCTTGTTAAAATACGAATAACAATCTTTTCACCATAAATAATAGGTAAAGAAGAAAGACGCAAGTCTACTACATTGCCATCACTAGATGTCATTTGAGCTCTACCATCCTGTGGAATACGATGCTCAGTAATATTCATTTCAGACATAATCTTAAAACGAGAAATAACCGCATCTTGTAAACCTTTGGGAATCGTAAGCATTTGATTTAGTCTACCATCAACTCTGATACGAACAACCATATCATTTTCTCTAGGTTCAATATGAATATCACTAGCACCTTCGGCTAAAGATCTTTCCAAAATTGAATTAACTAGCTTAACAGTTGGAGCAGCACTGCTTTTAGAAGTAACATCACTTTGTTTAGCAACTTCCTCAAACGTTGCATCGATGCCCCTTTCCTGTTTCATCTGTTCTATCGCAATACTTGCACCTTCATTTTCATACAAGACTAAAATAGCTCTTTCAACAGCACTAGCATAAGCGATATATGGGGTTACTTTATATTTAGTTATTTGTTTAACAGCTTCTAGAGCACGGAAATTAAGAGGGTCTTCCATTGCTAAAATAAGCTTGTCCTTTTCAAGCTTAATAGGAACAACATGATACTGTTCCGCTATTGATTTAGGTACAATTGAAGCCATTGAAGGATCAATTGTCTCCTTATTTACATCTATAAAATCGATACCTAATTGTATCTTTAAAACATCAATTAATTGTGTCTCAGTGATATAACCATTTTCAAGTAAAACAGTACCTAGTCTTTTACCACTATTTGCCTGTAACTTAACAGCTTCCTCTACTTTATCCTGACTAAGTATATGAGCATCAACTAACATTTCTCCCAATCTTTTATTCTTCATATATATTTAACCCCTCATCATACAATTATAGCGTATTTTATAACCAATATTAAAG
>CAKUTY010000150.1 GCA_934692455.1 uncultured Erysipelotrichaceae bacterium | reverse complement strand
AGAATCATATATAAAGCAGAAGCTTCTAAACTAACATTATAAAATTCTGGTATTAATTCGGCAGGAATAAAAGAAGTTTCAATAGCTTTAGGGCAACCTTCAACAATTAGCAATCTTTTAATTTCATATATATTACTAGCTAATGGTATACCTAAAGCCTGACTTTGAGTCTTTGTTGATTCGACCAAATCTTTCTTTAAAACAATAATCTGAAAATTATATCCCAGTTTTTTTAAAAGCGTTGTTGTGGAATAGTAAGCTTTCGTGCTTCTTTCAATAGTTATATTATTCAAGTTACACCTTTCCTTCTATTAGCATTATAACATACGAAAAGTACTATATTCGCTTTACGAGTAGATCACTAAACTTGAAATAGGAACTTATAAATCTAACGTAATAATGTAGCTATTAAAATCGTTCGATTTTGGATTGATTTAAAAATAAAGAGAAAAATGATATTGACACTATGTTTTAAAGTGGTATATTAAAAGTATAAATGGTATATATAGTATACCAAAACGTAATAATAGAAAGGAGAATTTAGAATGATCAAAGTTTTAAGGGTTGATGATCGCTTAATGCATGCACAAGTAACATTTGGTTGGGCACAAAATTATAATGTCAAAGGAATTTTAATAGTATCAGATAAAGTTGCTAATGACCCAACAATGAAAATGGCTGCTGAATTTGCAAAACCAGAATCTATGAAACTATGGATTAAGACCGTTGATGAAGGAATAAAGGCTTTAGAAAAATTAAATGGTTTTAGTTATAATTCTATGATTTTGGTTGATAATACCGAAACGGCATTAAAATTATGCCAAAATTGCAAATCTATAAAGTATGTAAATATGGGCGGTCAACGCGTAGCGGAAGGCAGACGAGCTATTTTGGACACAATATGGGTTTCAGATAGTGACATTGAAAACCTTAAATCAATTGAAAATTTAGGTGTTCAAGTTGAGATTCAAAAGATGATAACTGATCCGGGTTATCCATTAAAAGACTTTATTTAAAAATGTATTGTAGGAGAGAGTGTACATGGAAGTTAGTATTTTACAAGCATTGTTAATAGGCGTTGTTGCATCGTTAACATGTATTGAAGGTGATTTCTTAGGTGAATGTAAATTAAGAGAACCGCTTGTTACAGGCTTTTTGGTTGGTTTAATACTAGGAGAACCTGTTAAAGGCGTAATTATCGGTGGACAATTGCAATTGATATGGATGGGAGCTACAGGCATAGGCCTATCTGCTCAATTGGATATTGGATGTGGAGGAACTATTGGTACTGCATTTGCAATTATGACTAATAGTGGTGTTGAAGTTGCTGTTGCGCTAGGTTTACCAGTATCAATTTTGATGCAATCATTAAACGTAATGAAGATGACTGCTTTATCTGGATTAATGCATCAAGCTGATAAATATGCTTTAGAAGGTAATATGAAGGCTATGGCAAGACTTCATTGGTCAGGCTTCTTGATTGATTTAGTTGAATATACAATTCCAACATTTATTTGTATTTATTTCGGAGCAGGAGTTGTTGAAACAATTGTTGGTGGCTTACCTGCTTGGTTAATGAAGGGCCTTGGAGCTGTATCGGTGTTATTGCCTGCTATGGGATTTGCGATGTTATTGCAAATTCTTATTACTCCAAAATTAATACCGTTCTTTATATTCGGCTTTGTATTAGCAGCTTATACAGGATTAGATATGTTGGCTATTACATTAATTGCAGTTTCTATCGCATTGGTTATGTATCAAATATTATCGAATCAACAAAAGGCTGTTTCTGTTGAAGAAGACGAGGAGGATCTATAATGCCTAAAAATAATATAATTAGTGAAGAAAACAACATTACGACAGCTGATTTTAGAAAAACATTCTGGAGATCATTTACTTTATTAGGTACATATAATTACGAAAGAATGGAAGCGTTAGGGTTCAATTACAGTATTTTCCCTGAATTAGAAAAAATTTATAAAGACGACCCAAAGATGTTAAGTGAAGCATTGTCACGTCACATGGAAGTGTTCAATATGACAGTAGCACCATCTCCATTTGTTATGGGTATCGCTATTGCAATGGAAGAACAATATAAAAGAGATCCAGAGAATTTTGATGTTAGTTCAATCAATGCGGTTAAGATGTCATTAATGGGACCGCTATCTGGTATTGGGGATACATTCTTCTGGGGTATATTTAGAATCTTGGCAGCAGCAATCGGATGTTCTTTTGCAGCTCAAGGTAACCTAATAGCACCTTTCTTATTCCTGATTCTATTCAATGTACCACAATTTATTACTAGATGGTACGGTCTAAAAATCGGGTATAAAAATGGTAATGAATTTTTAGCGAAGATGCAAAAGAGTGGAAAAATGAACTTACTAACATTCTGCTCTGGTATGGTGGGTGTAATTGCAGTAGGTTGCATGATTGCTACACAAATTTCACTAGCGTGTCCATTGGAATTTACAATTTCAGGAACAACTATTGTATTGCAAGAATATTTTGATCAAATTCTTCCTAAACTATTGCCGTTAGCATCAACATTGATAGTTTATTACTTCTTGAAAAAGAAAGTTAAAGTCTCACATATAATGTGTGGATTAATTGTTATTGGTTTTATATGTGGTGTTCTAGGAATTTTAGGATAATAAAAAATTAAGAAAAGGAATAAATATAATGAGAGTAAATACAGAAAAATTAAAAGAGACAATTTTAACAAGAGGCGAAATCGCAATTTCAGAGAGAGAAAATATTGAAAAAATAGCTGACGAAATTTCTGCTAGAGGTTTCGATAACATTTTCTTTGCGGGATCTGGTGGTTCTATAACTACTATCTGTCATTTCCCAAGAATAATTAGAAAGTTATCTAATATTCCAGCATACGCTGAAGAAGCTGCTGAATTAATGTATTCAAATTACTATTGTTTAAACGAGAGATCACTTGTTGTAATCATGGCTAAAACTGGAACAATGAAAGAGAGTGTTGAACTATCTGAATATTGTAAGAAGAACAATATTCCAACATTAGGCTTCGTGATGATTGATGATACTCCGGTTGCAAATAATGTAACTTATAAAGTTTTAATTGATAAGTTTTCTGAGCCAATTAGATTCTTACCTATGTACTATTTGATTTTCAGATTATTAAAGAATAATGGCAGTTTCGACGATTATGAGGAATTTGCAAATGAATTATCACACATTCCAGAATGTTTAACTGATGTAGTTGATAAATTTGATTCTGAAGCAAAAGATTATGCAAGCAAATACTATAATGAAGATTTCCAATTGTGGATTTATAGTGGCATTAACTTTGGTGAAGCACTAAAATATTCTGCTGATGTAGCTGAAGAATTATTTAGACAAAAAACTCAAGCAATGAACTCTGGGGAATTCTTCCACGGTTGCATGGAAATAGTACAAAATGATATGAGCATTGTTATGTTGATGAGTGAAGATGAATCAAGACCAATGGATGAAAGATGTTTGAAATTCTTAGAAAAGTATGCAAACGAAAAATTATGGGTAATTGATACAGCGAAATTCGAAATGAAGGGTATTAGTGAAAAATATAGAAGATATCTATCTCCAATTATTCTTACTGTTTGTGTTGAAGATTTATTTGCTGAATATATGATGGAATATACAGGAA
>CAKUTY010000149.1 GCA_934692455.1 uncultured Erysipelotrichaceae bacterium | reverse complement strand
GAATAAATCACACCACCCAAAAGAAAAGTAGGATTCAATCCTACTTGATAAATGAAACTTTATTTTCTTTTCCTTGAATTAATCTCTTGATATTAGCTCTATGCATGAATATTACAAATAATGTAAGAAGTAATACTAGAGTCGCTAATGAGTTATCCTTATATGTAAGAAAGCCCATGATAGTTGCCATTGTTAGAGCAGACATAGAAGCTAGTGACATATATTTAGTTAGACATAAGACAATTATGAATACTAACACTGGATATAAGAATGTAAAGATAAAGTCATGCGTTATAAATAAGGCAATACCTAAGATATAACCCATAGAACACGCTACTGCTTTACCACCTCTAAATTGTGCAAAGACTGGGAAACAGTGTCCTATACATACTGCTAATCCTGCATAGCGAGCATATTCTGGTGAAATCTTATTTACAATCACCATCACAATAAATGCTTTTAAGGCATCAAGAATAATAACTGAAATACCAGCTTTTTTGCCTAATACTCTACCTGCATTGGTTCCACCTAGATTACCAGAACCCTTAGTTCTAATATCTACACCGTAAAATACTTTACCAATAATAAGGGCCCAGGGAATAGAACCAACAAGATACCCAACAATCAGCCACAAAATCAATATAATAGTTTTCATAAAAAAATTATAACAAAACTTTTGGTATAATTGACTGGTATGAATAATAATTATGATGATAACAGTATAGAAATATTAGAAGGACTAGATGCCGTAAGAAAAAGACCTGGCATGTATATTGGTTCTGTCGATAACAGGGGACTACATCATTTAGTATGGGAAATCGTCGATAACGCAATCGATGAAGCTTTAAATGGCTTTGGTAAAGAAATCATTATTGAACTAAATAAGGATGGTTCTTGTAGTGTAACTGACTTTGGACGTGGTATGCCAATTGGCAAACATAAGTCGGGTAAAAATACCCTAGAAGTAATCTTTACCGTACTACATGCTGGTGGCAAGTTCTCAAACGAAGGTGGTTATAAGACAGCTGGTGGTCTACATGGTGTAGGTGCCAGTGTTGTTAATGCACTAAGTAAATGGTGCGAAGTAGAAGTGTGCCGTGATAAGAAAAGATATCGCATGCGCTTTGAAAATGGTGGTAAGAAAATTGGTAAACTTGAAGAACTTGGAAGCTCTAATAAGACTGGTTCTAAGGTTACTTTTATGCCTGATGACACAATCTTTTCAACTACAACTTTTAACTTCAATACAATTTGTGAAAGAGCGCAAGAAGAAGCTTTCTTGTTAGAAGGCGTTAAGATTGTAGTCAAAGACTATATTCACAATGAAGAAAGTGAATTCCATTATGAAAACGGTCTATTAGCCTTTATGAACTATCTTCATGAAGATAAGGATGTTTTGCATGAGCCTGTAATCTTTTCAGGTGAAAGTAATGGTATCAACATTAAGTGTGCTTTCCAATATACTGATGGTTACCAAGAAAATACTTTTTCTTATGTAAACCTAGTACGTACAAAAGATGGGGGTACTCATGAAGTAGGCTATAAGACAGCTTTTACCAAGACTATTAATGACTATGCGAGAAATAATGGTCTATTGAAGGAAAAAGATAAAAACTTTGAAGGTAGTGATGTAAGAGAAGGCTTAACTAGCATTATTGTTGTTACTATTCCAGAAGACTTATTGCAATTTGAAGGACAGACAAAAGGGAAACTTGGTACACCGATTGCTAAGACAGCGGTTGATAATGTAGTAAGTGAACACTTGATGTACTTTTTAGTTGAAAATAAGGACTTAGCTACATCTTTAATTAAGAAGATTCAACGTGCTGCTTATGCTCGTGATGCAGCAAGAAAAGCCAAGGATGAGGCAAGAGCTGGCAAGAAGTCTTCATCTAAGGCGAAAGAAGTCTTAAGTGGCAAGTTAGCTCCTGCTCAAAGCAAGGATTATAAAAGATTAGAACTATTCTTAGTCGAAGGTGATTCAGCCGGTGGTAGTGCTAAGAAGTGTCGTGACTCTAAATATCAAGCAATTTTGCCTTTAAGAGGTAAGGTTTTAAATACTGAAAAAGCATCTTTAATAGATATTGAAAAGAATGAAGAATTAAATACGATAGTTCACTGTTTAGGTGCTGGTGTTGGCGCACACTTTGATGTTGAAGATATTCATTATGATAAGGTAATCATCATGACAGATGCAGATGTAGATGGAGCACATATTCAAATACTTTTACTTACATTCTTCTATCGCTTTATGAGAGAATTAATTGAAAAGGGACATGTATATGTAGCTATGCCTCCTTTATATGGTGTTAAGACTAAAGATGGCATGGATTATTTGTTCTCTGATGATGAATTAAATAAATATCGTGCAAGTCACACAATTAAGGGTGATATCCAAAGATATAAGGGTCTTGGTGAAATGGATGCTGATCAATTATGGGATACGACTATGGATCCTGAAAAGCGTACTTTGATTAAAGTAAATATTGAGGATGCAGCTATCTGTGAACGTAAGATTTCTATTTTAATGGGTAATAAGCCAGAACTTAGAAGAAAGTGGATTGAAGAAAATATTGACTTTACTTTAGAAGAAAATTATAAGGTGGAAAGACATGGCTAAGAAGACTAAAGAAATAATTGAAAAGAATGTTACTGAATCTTTAGATGACATCATGTCTTTAAGATTTGGT
Source organism: uncultured Erysipelotrichaceae bacterium (assembly GCA_934692455.1). Taxonomy (GTDB): domain Bacteria; phylum Bacillota_I; class Bacilli_A; order Erysipelotrichales; family Erysipelotrichaceae; genus Colivicinus. Next base: position 971 of record CAKUTY010000149.1, on the reverse strand, counting down.
GCTTATTCAAAATATATCATTCAAGAAAGAGCTTTACCTGATGCTAGAGATGGTTTAAAGCCGGTACAAAGAAGAATTCTCTATTCTATGTATATGGATGGCAACACTAGCATTAAGCCTCATCGTAAGTCTGCAAAGGCTGTAGGTCAGGTTATGGGTATTTTCCATCCACATGGTGACTCTAGTATTTATGAAGCTATGGTTAGATTGTCTCAAGACTGGAAGAATAATCTAACTCTAATTGATATGCATGGTAACAACGGCTCTATCGATGATGACCCACCAGCTGCTTATCGTTATACTGAAGTAAGACTAGATAAGAATGCTGAAAAATTATTAAACGATATCGACAAGAATACCGTTACGATGACTAATAACTACGATGACTCAACGCTTGAGCCAACGGTTTTACCTGCAAGTTATCCATTACTTTTAGTAAATGGTTCTACAGGTATTGCCTCAGGTTATGCGACCAATATGGCACCACATAACTTAAATGAAATCGTGGATGCAACTATTTATCGTTTAAACAATCCCGAATGTAGTGTTGAAGATTTAATGGTCTTTGTCAAAGGACCTGACTTCCCAACTGGTGGTATAGTACAAGGTTTAGGCAATATTAAAGAAGTCTTCAAAACAGGTAGGGGCAAAGTAGTCTTGAGAAGTAAGTGTGAAGTACTTAAGGGCAAGACTAATGACTCAATTGTTGTTACCGAGATTCCATATGAGGTAATTAAATGTAATCTTGTAAAGAAAATTAACGATATTGCGATTAATAAAGATATTGAAGGCATTAGTGAAGTAAGAGATGAAAGTGGCCGTGATGGTTTAAAGATTGTCGTTGAACTTAAGAAAGATGCTAATAGCGAGATGATATTGAATTATCTATATAAGAATACTGATTTACAAATCAACTATTCTTACAATAATATCGCTATTGTTAATCATCGTCCAACTTTATTGTCTTTATC
>CAKUTY010000148.1 GCA_934692455.1 uncultured Erysipelotrichaceae bacterium | reverse complement strand
TTTCTATATAAACAGTAAATAATACTGAATATAGCTAATAATGGTCAATTAGTATAGACTACTTTTCGACACTACTCCTAATAATTGTTTATCTGCTTAAAGCAATAATATGAGCAGATAAGATTAAATCATCAATAGTATCTATATAATCTTTGACATATTCCTTCGTGATAGGAGCTATTGCTGCTGATAAATGGCTTCTATCATTTTGGTGAGCAATTGCATTACGCCTTTCAAACAGTTCTTTGATTCTGTTCTTTCCAAAATCTATAGGATTGCTTTCTTTGGAAAAAGCTTTTTCGATAACTTCTGAAAAGCCAATTCCAATTAAATTAAGTTGATCTCTCATGCTTTCTAAAGACAAATACACTTCTCTACTAAATTTACCATTTAAAAACTCATAGAACCAATTCTTCGATTTGTTTACCCTAAGCCCAAGTTCAACCTTCTCCATAGGAACCATAATCCTTTGGTATTTGTCAGTTTTTTCCCAATTTCCAGCAAACATTTGGTATAAACAATATTTACTTAGTTCATGAAAATAAAAGTCAAGAAGTCCTTCTGCAAGAACGATTTGTGATCGCCAAATTGTCTCACATGCTTCTTTGTTACCCTTGGACAACAAGTCATCCGCAACTAAAAATTGATCTTCTATCGTATTGTAGGTCTCACTATAATGCTTAAGGATTTGATCCAAGTCAAAATGAAGTGGAACAATAACCTCTTTTACTTCTCTTGTTCCCTCAATACGTTTATCTAAACATAATTCTCGATTAGCCATAGTAAATTACCTCTGCATTTTAGATACAATATCTGCAAAATTTAGATTAAGCATAGGAATAGCTCCATATTTGCCTGAAATATAAGCCCTATTAAAATTATCTTCTTTACGAACATTTTTAATTTCTACCAAAGAATACAAATCCGTAGATCTATCATCTTCTCTTAATTCTGTAAACCAAATCTGGTCTCTTCTAAAAACATCTAGATTTAAAAGACCTGTCTCATGTGTTGTGAAAATCATTTGAGAAAATTTATTGTTGTTAACTTCTGCAAATAGTTTTACAAGGCCAAACACAAGTGATTCATGTAATCCAGACTCGATTTCATCACATATTAAAACTTTGCCATTAGCCATAATGTCAATCAACGGACACAACATACCAAACAACTTCTTAACACCTGATGATTCCTCGTTTAATAAGTTGGTTTTAAAAGAATCATAAACAACTTTAGCATCTATTGCGTCAAACTTTCTTTCTAACAACATTTTCTTAAATTCATCCGACAAGAAAGATGGCAGATTTGAAGATTCTAACTGTTTTTTATCAATCGAAACCTCTATATCCTTTATACAAATTCCAAGTTCATTCATAAAAGTAATTACAGCATCTTTAATTCTTTTATCTTTATAAATCTGATATAAAGAGTAATTCATCCAATTATCCTCATTACCTGGTTTAAAAATTACCAATTCATCAGCAAAGAATCTATATGCATCTGCAACCTCCTCAATAGAACTAAAGTTTACTGCACAAGATAACAACAATCTATTAGGTTTTAGTACATCCTTGCAAGTATTTAATCGTCCACGAAACTTGCTACCGGCGCTAAACTCTTCTAAAGAACGCTCAAAAATCTTTGTCTGACGTCCATTTGGAAAATAATACAAATATTCATCTGTGACTATCATGTCTTTGATTGAGAAGCCATATGCATATCTTACTTTGTTTGAAACAAATTGGATTTTGTAAGCACTTTCTTTCTTAAAACCTTCTAGTTTATGTGGCACTTGTCTAATTCCCTGACCTGGAGCATTAGATATGCTGTTGGTTACAAGATACTTCATAAAAGAAATCGAATCAATGAAATTACTTTTACCCGAACCATTAGCACCATATAATACAGCAGACTTTAATATGCGCAATCCATCAAAAATATATATTTCGTCTTCATATGTAGTATCTGTTCCCGCCAAAGTAGAAAAGAAAACTTTCTCTCTAATTGATTTATGATTAGAACACGAAAACTCTAGTAACATATATTAAACCCCTTTCTTTTCTCATCTTACATATATATTAAGATTATTTATGCATTTTAACAAGCATATTTGTATGATTTTATACGGATTTAATATTTAAATTGAATATAATTTGTTTTTTAAAGATTAAAACAAACCACTATCAACAATTTGTTTAAGAGCTTTTACAACATCCTTATAAGTAACCTTCTCCTCCAACAATAAAGAAGTAATAGTTTCATAATCTTGTTTATATGCATCCTCATCAATTATTCTATTAAGCAATTCAGAAATATCATATTCAGGTGCAGAAGAAACACACACTGCTGACTTAGACCTTTCTTTTCTAACATCTCCAATAAAGCTTCTAAAATCATTATCTAAATGTATATAAGGCAAAAGCTTATATACATCATATAAATGTCTAGAATGCTTATTGATATTGTCTTGCAAATAGTAGTCACATATCGCAAAAATCTTATCCACAAAAGTTCTTTCAAGGCCTTGGACTTTCATATCAAATGGTTTTAAACCATATTCATCATCTAAATCTAAATTGTTTTCTATAAGCACATCACCTATTAAAGATGATACTGATAACACATCAGTAGGAAACGAAACAGAAATATAAGAAGTTTCAAGTATTATCGTTGGAACCACCCCTTTTTCATCATAAGGAAAAATAGATTTGTAAGAAATCAAATAACGATTATAATCTCTTCTACTTCTAATATTCTCGATATTATCTATTGTCATACCAAGTTGGGCTGCTGAATCAATAATTGCCTGCTTAACACGCTTCTTTTGACCTTGAGTTAGATTATCATCTATTGTGATGTCAATATCTTCAGAAAAGCGTTTAATTACCTTATAGCACTTGCTCAAAGATGTACCACCCTTAAACACGATATATGGGATTTTTTCAGACAGCAGCTTTAACAACATTGTTACATAATAATCTTTCTCAACGGTATGAGAAAAAATATCATGTTGTTCATTAACATAAGTAATCATTTCTAAGAAATCATCTTTATCATTATGCAGGTACATCATTATAAATCACCTCTGTCTCAACTAAATTTTTATACAATTTGTCAGGATAATACTTAAAATAAGCTTTCATATCAGCAACACTAATATTCATATCCCTCATATATTTTGATAATCTATTATTTAATTCTTTGCCCTCTACTTCAGAAAAGATGTCAACATCTAGAATTAAATCCAAGAACTGTAAGATCTTATAATTATCATCAGTAACAGTAGTCCTAGGTTTTTTAATAATAACCCTTGATTTACCAACATTAGTCTCACGATAATTACTAGTAGCCTTATTAGTAACTATTTGATATAAAGCGGGAACCTGAGAAGTTAAGCCCATTAGGTTATAGAACAACAACCCACTAATATAACCACACTTTTTGCCATCATTCTTAAGATATTTATATTCCAATACTATTTCAGGATTTAAACCTACTTCAAGATTAAACTTTGAAGACCTAGGAAGATAATAGACACCATTCTCATATCTTTTTACTTTGCCATCATCAACTAACTTCTTCATTTGTTGACGTAAGTTATCATAAGACATACTATCAATCTTTAAATCACTTAAAATAATTGGATCATTAAGCTTAAAGTTAT
>CAKUTY010000147.1 GCA_934692455.1 uncultured Erysipelotrichaceae bacterium | reverse complement strand
GATAAGACAGGTCATAAGAAATTGTTGCCTGAGATTGATATGGTTGGTAAGTTTGCGAACAAGACTAAATATATTATTCCACCTATTTTCTTAGTGCTTATTTGTGTTGCCTTCTTCTTTTCAAATAAATGTCCTTATGTCTATTCATATAATGATTTAGAGACAGCTAAGGCAAGTGATGCTCAAATCGCAAGAAGCCATATTAAAGCTAATTTCGGTAATAATAATATGGTGGCAGTTATTGTACCTAGTGGCAATTATGATAGTCAACGTAATATTTTAAAAGAGATAGATAGACTAGATGGTGTTAAGTCATCTATGGGTTTAGCTAATATTGAGGCTATGGATGGCTATATGTTGGCTGATGCCCTAAATCCTAGAGAATTTTCAGAGTTAGCTAATTTGGATTATGAAGTAGCTAAGGTTTTATATTCAGCTTATGCGGTTAAATATGATCAATATGGTGAGCTTATCAATGGCGTTGGTAACTATAAGGTGCCTTTGTTTGATATGTTCATGTTTCTAAAGGGTGAGATGGATGATGGCAATGTATATCTAAATGGTGATGTGCAGGAAACATTAGATGACTTATTTGATCAATTAGATAAGGCTAAATTACAACTACAGTCAGATGATTATTCTAGAATGGTAGTTTACTTGGATCTACCTGAAGAGAGTGAGGCGACAACCTTGTGTCTTGATAAGATTCATGAGATTATCGCTAAGTATTATGATGAAGATTATTATGTGGTTGGTAATTCTACTTCAGCTATTGATTTGTCTTCTTCGTTTATTGGTGATAATACTTTGATTTCTATTTTATCTGCGTTGTTTGTAATTATTATCTTGTTGTTTACATTCCAATCAGCAGGTTTACCAATACTACTTATTATCGTTATTCAGGGTTCTATTTGGATTAATTTTGCGGTTCCAACATTAATGGATGAACCATTATATTTCCTAGGATATTTAATTGTTAATTCTATTCAGATGGGTGCTAATATCGACTATGCGATTGTTATTTCGAGTCACTATGGTGAGTTGAAGAAGAAAATGGAGTCTAAGGAGGCTATTGTTGAGGCCTTGAATAGTTCTTTCCCTACTATCTTTACTTCTGGTTCTATTTTGGCTTCTGCTGGTGTTTTGATTTCTAAGATGACAACAAATCCGGTTATCGCGGCTATCGGTGAGTGTTTAGGTAGAGGTACTATTGTATCTATTATCTTGGTATTCTTTGTCTTACCTCAGATTCTGGTTTTGGGTGATAAGATTATCGAAAAGACTTCGTTTAAGATTGAGGCTCCTATTGGTAAGAATATGCAAAGTACTAGCGGTACTATGGCTTTGAATGGTCGTGTTAGGGGTAAGATTAATGGTTATGTTGATGGTGAGTTCAAGGGCGTTTTGACAGGTCAATTGAATGCACTTGTTTCTACTAAAGAGGAAAAGGGTGAAAATGATGAAAAAGAAGCTTAGTTTGGTGGTTGCTTTATTGTTGATGTTGACTTTATTTCCTTATGCAGTGCATGGCGAGGATGTTGTTTTTGAGCTTAATAATCTAAATGATTGGAATAAATTAGTTAAGTTGTGTGTTCTTGATACCAATAGTGATAATTTGGTTGTTTCTTTGAATGTTGATTTGGATTTTAAGGATGGTTTTACTTCTATTCCTTATTTCAATGGTACTTTTAATGGTAATAATCATAAGTTAACAAATATTACTTTAGAGGGTGATGAAACGAGTACTGGTATTTTTAGAATTACCGGTAAGAAGGCTGATATCAATAATGTGAATGTTGAGTATAGTGTTGATAGTAAGGCTAATAATCTAGGTTTTATAGGTTATAACCAGGGTAAGGTATCTAATATTAATGTTGATTCTAAAGTGCTTGCTAATAGTGATGTTGGTATGGTAGTTGGTTATAATGCCAGTGGTGCTTCAATTATTGACTGTCAAAGTTATGGTGATATTTATGGTAAGCATTATGTTGGTGGTATCGTGGGTGTTAACTATGGTTTGGTTAAGAATTGCTTCAACAGAGCTAGGGTTAATGATTATGTTTTAGATGATAATGTTGATATTAATTCTATTAGTTTAGAGACTCTAAAGTCTAGTGAGAATGTTGCGAGTATTACTGATGTTGGTGGTGTTGTTGGTAGTAATTTTGGTTCTGTTAAAACATGTGCTAATTATGCTGTGGTTGGTTATGAGCATGTTGGCTATAACATTGGCGGTGTTTGTGGAAGTCATTCAGGTTATATTGAGTCTTGTGTTAATTATGGCGATATCTATGGTCGTAAGGAAGTTGGCGGTATTGTAGGTCAGTTTGAGCCTTGTATGGAGCTTAATTTTAATGAGGATTATCTTCAAAGGATGCAAAGACAAATTAAGAGTGTTTCAAGTTCTGTTGATGCGTCTATTAATGAGGTTAAAAATATCAACGATAATAGTACTAATGGTTTGAAGGACATTTCTAATGGTTTAAAAGAGGCTAATGATGCGATTGATGTCTTGTTGAAGAGTGGTTTTGTCTATAACGAAGAGGATCATACTTTCTCAAGAAGTGATGAGTATGATAGTGCAAGGGCTTCTTTGTCTGCTTGTTTATCTAATGTGTTTAATACGATGGAGAATCTTTCTAATTCTAATAAGGATGCAAGTAGTAATTTAAATGATGATTTGAAGAATGTTAATAATAATTTGAAAGCCTTAAGTAATACTATGGTTAATTTTGCGGATTCTTTGACTAATGAGAAACCGACTTTTGAGGATGTTTCTCTTAAAAGTAGTGAGGATATTGTAGAAGGTAAGTTAACTAAGTGTAGTAATAAGGGTAGTGTCAGTGGTGATATCAATGTTGGTGGTATTGCGGGTGCTGTGGCTAAGGAGAATGATTTAGATCCTGAGGATGATTTTTCTATTACTGGTCAAACATCTTTGAATATGACTTATAAGGTTAGGGCAGCGCTTATTGATAGTGTTAATGAGGGTACTATCTTTTTGAAGAAGAACAATGCGGGTGGTATTGTTGGTAATCAAGATTTGGGTTTGATTAAAAATAATATCAATTATGGCTTGTTGGATTGTGAAGATGGCTCTTATATTGGTGGTATTGTTGGGTTATCTTTGGCTAATGTGAATAATAATTATGCGAAGTGTTTTATCTATGGTAGCGACTATGTAGGTGGTATTGTAGGTAGGGGTAAGAAACTTAATGATAATGGTTCTTTGGCTCAAATTAAAGAGGCTACAAATAATGTTGGTATGATTATGGGCGGTCTTGTAGGTGATGAGTTAGCTGAAAACAGTGGGGATATTAATGGTAATTATTATCTTTATGATAATTATGGAGCTATTGATAATATTTCTTATGGTGAAAAGGCTTATCCTATTTCTTATGATGAGTTAAAGGATTTGGATATCGTTGATGATTTAAAGAAGATTAATATTTATTTTGTGAATGATATAAAGTGTATCTTGAAAGAGACTATTGAATATGGTGATTCTTTACCTTTAAGTAAGGTTCCATATATTGATGATCAAGATAATGATTATGCACTTTGGGATGGTTTAACTGATGGCATCCTTAACAATGTCACAAGGGATTTGTTGTTTAAGTGCGATTTTAATGATGTTTATCCTTCTATTTCTTCTAGCGAAGAGCCTT
>CAKUTY010000146.1 GCA_934692455.1 uncultured Erysipelotrichaceae bacterium | reverse complement strand
CAGCATGACCGTGCTGCGTTTTCATTTGCTTCCTCGGATAACGTTCCTTATTTAAGGAATAGTTCGACTAGTAACTTTACTAGAGCGTTTAAAACGTCTAATAGCGCTAAGATAATAGCTAAAATAATTTCGCTCGTCATCTTTGTCATTGTCGTTTCCAAGGAAGCGTAGGGGTTTCTCCATAAAGTCCTCCCTATAGAAACGTAGTTATGGCTATGTTTCTATACAATATAATTGTCATCAAGCTTTAAAATTCCTACATTGATTTTTAATTATCCACAAATTACCGAAAATAATTTAGTTGGTCTTTTTTAATATAGTATAATTGAGGAAGGAAGTACGGAAGATAGTACGCAAGATAAAGGAGTGTGTTTTATGGAAAATTACTCACCGCCTTATTCCATCACAAATAAGATGATTTCATTGGTTGCTTCTATTTCTGAGAAAGTTGGTTCTATTAATATTACAAATAATATAGATAAAAGACCGCATCTGAGAAAAAATAATCGAATTAAATCAATACATTCTTCTTTAAAGATAGAAGCTAATTCTCTGTCTTTAGACGAAGTTCATGAAATCATTTATGGCAAGTTAGTTTTGGGAGATAGGAAAGAAATACAGGAAGTTAAGAATGCTTATGATGCGTATGAAAAGATTGGTTCAATAAATCCATATGATTATAATGATTTAAAAAAGATACATGGTATTATGACCAAATATCTTATCCAAGAATCAGGTGCTTTTCGAAAAGGAGAAGAAGGTGTATTTGATGGAGACCGTTGTATCTTTATGGCTCCACCTGCAAAATTTGTGCCTAATCTAATGGAAGAATTATTTGATTGGATGAAAAAAGAGAAAGATAACATCCATCCTTTAATACTTAGCTCTATTTTTCATTATGAGTTTGTCTTCATCCATCCTTTTACGGATGGTAACGGCAGAATGGCAAGGCTTTGGCATACAGCACTTCTTTCTAAATGGAATAAGATCTTTGAATATTTACCCTTAGAAAGTCAAATCGAAAAATTTCAACAAGATTATTATTCTGCTATTTCTAAGTGTCACATTGATGGTGAATCAACTGTTTTTATTGAGTTTATGTTGGAACAAATCAACAGTGTTTTAGATGATTATAGTAATCAAGTTAAAGATAATGATGAGATTAATTCTCTTAATATAAAGAAGTTATTAGATGTTATGGAATATGACATCCAATATTCAACTATTGATTTAATGTCTAAACTCGATTTAGCTTCTAGAGAGGGTTTTAGAAGAAATTATTTAAGACCCGCATTAAATGGAAACTATATTAGAATGACTATACCTGATAAGCCAAACAATAAGAATCAAAGATATATCAAGAATTAAGAAATTTATAATCCCACTATATTATTGATACCAAACTATAAATTCCTACACTATTTTTATATTTTGTTTAATGTTAATATATTAGTAGGAGATCCATTGTTTCCAAGAGAAAACGCAGCATTCCAGTGCTGCGTTTTCATTTGCTTCCTTGGTTACTTTTTCCTATCCTATTTAAGTAATAGTTCGACTATTAGCTTTATTAGAGCATTTAAAATGTCTAAAAGTGCCATGATGATTGCCAAATAAAATTCGCTTCTCATCTTTGTCTCCATTGTTTCCAAGGAAGCGTAGAAGTATCTCCATAAAAAGATCCTTCCTAAGAAACATACTCATAGTTATGTTTCTACTATATAATTGCCGTTAAACTTAAAAATTCCTACACTATTTTTCAAAATATTTAGGTGCTAGAATAATAATGAACTCTGTTTTCTCTTACCACAGAGAAAAGAAAATGCAGCATTGGCGTGCTGCATTTTGTTTGCTTCCAAGTGGTGTACATTGTTACTTAAGCAACAATGTTAGTAGCAGCTTAACCGCTAGGCCAATAACATCTACCATAGCCATAGCTAAAGCCGCTTTGAATTCCTTCTTTTTCTTACCACAAGGAAGCTCAGAAGTATCTCCATAAAAAGATCCTTCCTAAGAAACATACTCATAGTTATGTTTCTACTATATAATTGCCGTTAAACACAAAAATTCCTACATCAATTTTATATTTTCTATAAATTTCTTAAAAGCATTAATTTTTTTAATAAACAAACAATGAATAAGATAATATCTAGGCAAAATAAAAGCTCAAAATATAAATCTTGAGCTTCGCATAAACTATTTGCCTTCTTCTTTTGTTGAAGGTTCTTCAGCTTTAACCTCTTCTACCTTAGTCTTCTTTGTAGAAGCTTTCTTTGTTGAAGATTTTTTCTTAACAGGCTTCTTAACCTCTTTTTCATCAGTTGTCTTAGGCTTTCTAGTTCTAGGCTTAGCCTTAACTGCAGATTCGTGCCCGTCAGTTTTGTGCCCAGATTCAATGACCGCAGCTTCGACCTTAGTTTCAGGCTCTTCTACAGATTCGTGCTCAGATTCGGATTCGTGCCCGTCAGGTTCGTGCCCGTCAGGTTCGTGCCCGTCAGGTTCGTGCCCATTTTGAACCTTCTCAACAAGTTCTGTCTTTCCTAGCTTCTTACTAATATCACTAGTATTTCTCCAGATTAATAAGACAATTAAAGAAGCTTCATATCCGATACGTAACATGATATTAAGTAAAATCAACATCATTAAGCCAGTAATGAATGATGTACCAATCATGATTTGGAATGAAAATAAAGTAACAAATAACGCAAAGATGATATAAGTAGCCTTTAACAATCCTTCAATAATCATCTTCTTAAAACTTAAGAATTCTTTTAACTTAACAAGACGTGGATCTCTTGGCTCCTCATCAGACTTTACAAACATAAGATAAGCACAAATACCACCCACTAAAGCTATTAGAAATAAAATTACAGTAACCACTGGATTTGGTCCATGATAATAACTATAAGAATACATAAAAATTTCCTCCTTAACTATGAAAAGATTATAGCACTATTTATGATATGCCACTAATAATGCCACTTTTAGTAGTTTACTTAATTGCACACATTAACATATATGGTGGTATTTTAATAATATTTCCTTCTATACTGTATCCTTTTGGGTGGACTATTATCATATTGCCAATTTTCTTGTTAAAAATGTCTTTAAATTTATTAAGCGATGTTGTTGTGTAATTCTTTGAAGATTTTACTTCAATAGGACTTACTTTATAATTTACTTTATTATCGTTTGATATTAAAAAGTCTATTTCAATATCATTTCTCTTTTTCTCGTTGTTATATCTGGTAAAGAAATAAAGTTTCTTATCGCAGGATGTTATCATTTGTGCAATTACATTCTCGTACAGCATCCCCTCATTTATAGACAACTTATCATCCATGATTGCTTTATATAGTTTTTGATCAGCAAGATAATTTTCACTAAAGGCAAGGCTAACTAGCAAGCCAGTATCGCCCATATAACACTTTACGTATGAATCATTTCTATTTAATGTAAGACCAACGTTTGGGTCGTTACACTTATAACATAAATTCGCAATCATTGAATCTTCAAGCCAAAACAACGGCTCATTATATTTATCAAATGTAGCATCTTTTTCTATCTTGCTCAGTACAACTCTTTTCTCGTGGGTTGATAAGTATGAGGGAATATACTCAAAGATTGCCGATATTTTTGAATTATATCTTTTAGCTGCTTTCTTAATATCATCTCTGTATAGATTTAAGATGTCTCTTTTTTCTATATCTGCATACGAAAAGTCTCTGCTATTTTCTCTAAACGCAACAAGAGCTTGAGGCATGCTCCCAACTAATAAAT
>CAKUTY010000145.1 GCA_934692455.1 uncultured Erysipelotrichaceae bacterium | reverse complement strand
AAATTATTAACATTATCAAAAGTATCATAGCTTCTTTTGTCAGCTATCATATATACTTTCTTATCTTTGAATTTATCTAATTCTTTTAAAGCACCAGGATATTGTATATATTCCATAATTAACCAACCATCTTTTCTATATTAGTAACATCTTTTCTTAGCGCATACATATTAGAATCACCACCCGTAAAACCACTAAATATTCTACTCACAATTTCACCGTCCATATAAGCAATCTCTATAACTATCCAATCCCAAGAATCATCACCATTTTTATTTTTACTAGTAACTTTAATATCACTACTAAAACCAGCATTAATTAAAATGTTACTAAGATTATCATTAAAAACATCATACTCTTGATTATTTACTTTTCCATTTATCTTGATAGTCTTATTCATACCACAAAAATAAGTAGGATATGTCTTTGTACCATATCCTTCAGGCCAACTATCTTTGTCGCGAGTAACAATAACCCAAATACCAGAAGCTTGATTAGCTTTATCAGCTGGTGCTAATTCAATAGTTCCATCATTAACAGCTGCTGCAAGTACTGATTCAATAGATCTAGCAGTATGTAAATCTTTAGCCTTTCGAGATTTTTCTAATTGAGAATTTAAAACAGGAATCGCAATACCAACTAGTACACCTATAATAGCTATAACAATCAATAGTTCAGCTAATGTGAAACCCTTCTTTTTATTTAGCATATTATCCCAGTAGTTCGCTTCCTAATTCCCAACTTTTTATTAATTCTTCAATATAAAAGTCACTGTATTCATAATCTTCTAAATCAAGTGGTTTGTCAAAATCACCATAAGTCTCAAATTCCATATTCATAGGAAGGCGCTGTTCGTCGTTTTCTTCATTAGAATTTGGATCTATCAAGCCTCCAAAATAACGCCACATGGTGTAGTGATCATTTTCAAAGATTCCCTGTCCTGCACCCTTTACCACAAAAGCTAAATCAGCTTCTTCTTCATCTTCATAATAAGCATTAACTTTGCGTTTCATGACTTTACAATCAAAATCATAGTTTTCGCCAGTATCATAACAATACTCAAATTTATCTCCTAAATCTGATAAATGATATTTACTCATTGGCAAAAAATAATCATCTTCCCAACTATCAAAAGCATACGCTTCCCTTTTACCTTTGATTCTAAATAAATAAGCATGTTCAAACCAAGCGTTGATACTACAGCCAATAAGTGCTCCAAGTGTTAATAAATCAGGATTACCTTTAACAGCTAGCACTCTATAAAATCTTTTAGGATCATCTTGACTACTAATTTTGATTTGTGTATATTCCATATTATTTCCTCGTCTTTTTATTAACTACATTGTATCAAGTAAATATAAGAAAAACGTTATCACTCGGTTAATCCTTATAAGTCTCCATTTAATTTAATAGGCTCTTCACTTAAAACAGCACATTGTTTATAAGCCTTGATCATCTTCTCTTCATCTAGTGGCTTTCCTAAGTGCTTATTCATACCTGCCATTCTACTTTCAAAGACATCATCAGAGAAAGTATTAGCTGATACGGCAATTATTGGTATTTTCTTGGCATCTTTTCTATTTAGGGCTCTAATCTCTCTTGTTGCATCCAAACCATTCATATTAGGCATTAGAATATCCATATAAATAACTCCAAAATAACCTTCTTCTGACTTTTCAAAGATTTCAACAGCTTCTTTGCCATCATAAGCACAAGTTACTTCCATACCATTATCTTCTAAGAAGAACTTTGCGATTTCAATATTCAATTCATTATCATCCACAAGTAATGCATGAACTCCCTTAGTAGGTACATTTTCATAATCGATATTTCCAATAATATCCATATTACCTAACTCAAAAGGAACTTTAATGATAGCAGTTGTACCAACGCCCTTCTTACTTTCAAATTTAATACTGCCACCCATTCTTTCAATCAATTTCTTAGAAATAGCTAAACCAAGACCACTTCCCTCATAATTAGTTCTACTTGTTTGATTCTGTTGTGAGAACATATCAAAGGCATGCTTAATAAAGTCTTCAGTCATGCCCTCACCCTCATCCTTACAATACAAAGTATAAAGAGAATGCTTATCATCGATTGGCTCTTCATATCCCCAAACAGTAATCGTACTACCACTTGGAGAAAATTTTACCGCATTACTAGCAATATTAGATAAAGCTCTACCCAGATATACAGGATTGCCAATTAAAATTGAATGTTTAAAATTATTCTTATCCCAATCAACAACATACTTAATATTCTTTTCAGCAGCCTTATCATAATAAATACGATTTATTTCTCTTAAAAAATTCATAGAATCAAAAGTCAATTGATGATCCTTCAAATCACCACTTTGTAGCTTATTCATATCCAAAATATCATTGACTAAAGAAACTAGATATTCTAATGACTGTTGAGCCTTATTTCTTAATTTACTTCGCATAACAACATCATCAGAATATTGTTCAGCCATCTTAACCATACCGATAAGACCATTTAAAGGAGTACGAATATCATGGCTCATTGTCTTTAAGAATTGAGTCTTCATATCCACTTCTTTCTTAGCCTGTTCAGCCTCAAAATATAAGTTTTCCTCAGTTCTCTTGGTATCACTGATAATTCTAATCAAACATAAGACATGGGTTAATCTACCGTTTGCATCTTTTCTTTTTGCGACAAAACGCATACGATGCCAGTTACCATCATTCATCTTATATTCAGTAGTAACAAACTCTTCGTCTTTTAGTCTTTCCTCTAAAGTGGAAATATCCATAAAAGGTCTAACTAATTCACGATATTCAGAAGCTACTAAATTATCACAAACAAAATTAAATTGTTCAGAAGCACTAACAACACCCTTTTTCAAATGATGCGATATATCATCACTAGCAATTTCTTCAATCTTGTCATTTATAATATCAACACGATAAATCGCATTAAAAGTCTTTGCGATAGCTGAAATAATTTCATTTTGTTTCTTAGTCTTATCTAAGGCGTCCTCTAATTGTTCCTGAATAGCCTTTTCCTTAACAAGGATATCATCGACAAAACGGAAACCTAAAAGAATATAGAAATCATTTTCATCCTCATATACTTTAGTGGCCTGTATCGCAAAATATTTTTGACCCAATTTATTTGGAATACTTTCATAATAAAAACTAATCTTATCACGTTTATTTAATTCTTCCTTTAAATGAGCACAAGAAACCCAATCCAAGAATTCTCTTCTATTCTTTTCATCTAAGTAACAATTCGCATAATAATCAGCACATTCGTCAAAATTATCAAAAGATTTTTCCTTAAAAACCATATCCGCATAAGTATTTTCAACAATCTTAAGTTTCTCAAAAGTGCCCTTATTAAGTTCTATATAATATACTGCATTATAGTCGGTTGTTAACTTGTCTAAGATATACTTATCTCGCTTAATCTTAGTTAAATTATCTTCTAATTGAATATTATTTTTTCTATTCTTAAAAGAAAGCGAACAAACAATACCAAACAAGGCAAGCATTATCATACCAATAGTCATTACAGCAACAGGATGCATCTGAATAAGCATCAATAAAGTCATATCAGAAGCCTTATATGAAGTATAGTTAGAAGCTATATTATCAATCGCATCTTCACCTTGGGCATAAATTCCTTTTGTTAAAATGCCAGCTAAAGCAAAATTGTTTTCATCAGACACTAACATACGATACTTGAAAGAATCATCATTGATATAGTTATAAATTAAGCTACCACTAGCATCATTATTAACAAATTCCCGAGCCATATAAT
>CAKUTY010000144.1 GCA_934692455.1 uncultured Erysipelotrichaceae bacterium | reverse complement strand
TGTCTTCTTATATGTATCAGGTGCTTTAAAGAATATTGATAATTCATTACTTGAAGCAAGTGAGAATATGGGCTGTAGTGGATTTAAACGTTTCTTTACTATTGTTATTCCTTTATGTATGCCAACCATTATTGCGGCAGCTTTAATGGTTTTTATGAGAGCTTTTGCGGATTTTGGTACACCACTTTTAATTGGTGAGGGTTATCAAACTTTCCCAGTTATTATCTATAACTCTTATTTTGCAGAAACTGGTGGTGATCATAATTTTGGTGCTGCTATTTCAGTTATTGCGATTTTAATTACTGCCATTATTTTCTTGATTCAAAAATATATTAATGGTAAGTTCACTTTCACAATGTCTGCATTACATTCAATTGAAAGAAAAGAGATTCATGGTATCCATAGTTTCTTAGTTAATCTATATTCATGGTTTGTAGTAGCTCTAGCTTTCTTACCACAGGTATATGTAATTTATACATCATTCTTAAAGACTAGCGGAAAGATTTTCTTAAAAGGCTATTCACTAGATTCATATCGTTATGCCTTTAGTCATTTAAAGAAGGCTATTCCTAATACCTTTATTATCGGCGGTGTAGCTTTAGTAATTATTATTATCTTAGCTATTTTGATTGCCTACTTGGTAGTTAGAAGAAATAATATCCTAAATAAGATTATCGATACTATTTCAATGGTTCCTTATATTATTCCAGGTTCTGTTGTGGGTATTGCCCTTGTTATGGCCTTTAATAAGAAACCATTTGTCTTAACAGGCACCATGATAATTATGGTAGTAGCCCTTGTTATTAGACGTATTCCATATACTATTAGATCATCTACGGCAACACTTCAACAAATTTCTATTTCAGTTGAAGAAGCTGCAATATCATTAGGTTCTAGTAAGTTAAAGGCTTTCTTTAAGATTACAGTACCAATGATGGCTAATGGTATCTTGTCTGGTGCAATAATGTCTTGGGTAACTATTATTACTGAATTATCTACTGCTATTATTTTATATAACTTGAATACAATTACCTTGACACTTGCGACATATACTTATGTTTCAAGAGGTAACTATGGTATAGCTGCAGCTTATGCCACAATCTTAACAGTAGCTACAACGTTGTCACTATTTATTTATATGAAAGTTACTGGCAATAAGGAGATTTCCTTCTAAGAAAAAGCACAGGGTTTAAACCTTGTGCTTTTCTAAATGTTCCTTGATTTTAATAAATGATTCATCAGATAAACAATGTTCAATCTTACATGCATCTTCTTCAGCTTGTTTTTCTTCAACTCCAATACTAATTAAAGCTTCAGTAATTACTACATGTCTTTCATAAATCTTAGTAGCCAATTCTTTACCTTTTTTAAGTAATTTTATATGGCCATTACCATCTATTGAAATATAATGATTTTCTTTTAGGATTTTCATCGCTCTTGAGACCGAAGGCTTAGAATAATTCATAGCTTCTGCAACATCAAGAGAAATAACATAAGGTTTTTCATTAGATAGTCTTAAGATTGTTTCAAGGTACATTTCACCCGATTCAAGTATTTTCATATAATTATCATAACACTTATTGACATTAAAAAACAGGAGGTATATATTATTGATGTTAGCAAGAGCTAACTAGTTAGCAATGGCTAAGGAGGTAATATGATGCCACTATCATTTTTAAGAAAAGGACAAGTAGGAAAAGTTACTAATATTGTTGGTAATGACGAGATTAAAGCTCATTTAAAAGACTTAGGATTTGTCTTAGGAGCTGATATTAGCGTAGTTAATGAATTAGCAGGTAATATTATTGTCAATGTCAAAGAAAGTAGAGTGGCAATAGATAGAAACTTAGCTAATAAGATTATGGTTGATTAGAAAGGGGAAGTATGCTTACTTTAAGAGATGTTAAAATTGGTGAAACAGCTACAGTAGTAAAACTTCATGGCGAAGGCGCTATTAAAAGAAGAATCATGGATATGGGTATTACTAAAGGTGTTGTGATTAAGGTTGTAAAGGTTGCACCACTTGGTGATCCGCTTGAGATTAATGTTAGAGGGTATGAATTGTCTTTAAGAAAGGCTGATGCTGATCTTATTGAGGTTTGTTAAATTTTTTTAAGTAAAAGTTAGCTAGGGCTAACTAGGGAAGGTTATTATGGAAATTAAAATTGCATTAGCAGGTAATCCTAACTGTGGTAAGACAACATTGTTTAATAGTCTAACAGGATCAAATCAATTTGTTGGAAACTGGCCAGGTGTTACTGTAGAGAAAAAAGAAGGTAAATTAAAGAAATATGAAGACGTGATTATTACCGATTTACCAGGTATTTATTCATTGTCTCCTTATACATTAGAAGAAGTTGTTGCGAGAAACTATCTAATTAATGAAAAGCCTGATGTTATCTTGAATATTATTGATGGCTCAAACTTAGAGAGAAACTTATATTTAACAACACAACTTCTTGAAATAGGCATTCCAGTAGTTTGTGCTATTAATATGATGGATGTCGTTAATAAAAATGGCGATAAGATTAATGTTGATAAGTTATCTAAAGAATTAGGTTGTAAGGTAGTTGAAATATCTGCGCTAAAGGGAACAGGTGTTGAAGAATGTGCTAAGGAAGCTGTTAAGGCAGCTGGTAAAATACAAGTAGTAAGTCATAAGTATGCTGAAGATATTGAAGATACACTTAAAAATATTGAAGATAAGGTTTTAAGCAATGTTTCAAATAAAAGATGGTATGCGATTAAGTTGTTTGAAAGAGATTCCAAAGCTATTGAAAATTTAAGTATTAATACCGAGTTAATTGAAGCTGATATTAAACATATTGAAAAGAAATATGATGATGATTCTGAAAGCATCATTACTAATGAAAGATATAATTTCATTTCTTCAATTATTCATGATGTCTTAGTTAAGAAGGATAAGGAAGCCTTAAGTACTTCAGATAAGATTGATAGAATTGTTACTAATAGATGGTTAGGTTTGCCAATATTTGCAGTAATAATGTTCCTTGTATATTACATTTCAATGGTTACTTTTGGTGCTTCAGCAACTAATTTTACAAATGATGGTATCTTTGGCGATGGTTGGCATTTGTTTGGAAGTGGTACAAGTGAATATGAAGAGGCAAGTGAAGAATATGGTGATTCTGATTTAATCATCGAAGCATTTAATAATGAATATGGTAATGATGATATTTCTTATTCAGTTGATTTAGAGAATGAAGATTATGATGAAAATAAGGCTAAGTCAGCACTAGATGAATTATATTCATTAGTTGATGATAATGCTTCTGTTACATATACAGTAGAAGATGAAGAAACATTAGCTACAGAAGACTTTGAAGCTAATAAAGATGATTTAAAGGAAGCAATTGATAATTATCTAAATACAGAATACAAAGAAGGATATGGTGCTCCTGATACTTCTACTTATGGAATTTGGGTACCTGGTGTTCCGGTATTAATTGAAAATCTATTGGATAAAGTTAATTGTGCAGATTGGTTAAAAGGTTTAATCTTGGATGGTATTGTTGCTGGTGCTGGTGCAGTATTAGGCTTTGTACCTCAGATGTTAGTCTTGTTCTTCCTATTAGCATTCTTAGAAGCATGTGGTTATATGGCTCGTATTGCCTTTGTCTTAGATAGAATCTTTAGAAAGTTTGGTTTATCTGGTAAGTCATTTATCCCAATGTTAATTGGTACAGGTTGTGGTGTTCCAGGTATTATGGCATCTAGAACCATTGAAAATGAAAGAGATAGACGTATGACTATCATGACTACTACATTTATTC
>CAKUTY010000143.1 GCA_934692455.1 uncultured Erysipelotrichaceae bacterium | reverse complement strand
ATCACACATATGACCAGCTTGAGTTAATAGAAACATCATTTGGAAATTATCAAATAACGCAACTAGTGCAGCAACCGGAATCGCAATAGTAACCGCCATACCACTATCAGCACCAGTTAGAATTGTAAATGCAGTCGCAATAACAGCACCAGCAGTCATATCTGGCGGATTACTTGCTCCAATAGGAACGGCTCCTAAGAAAGCTAATTCCAATGTACTACCAATAATAATACCCGTTTTAACATCACCTAATACAAGTCCAACTAGTGTACCCATAATAAGTGGACGATTGTGCATTGTTGAACCCCAATAAGAGTGCATGTAACCAACAAAAGCTACAAGAAACAACAATACAGCCTTTAAAAATAGACCCTCAGTCATTTTATCCTCCTAATTTTTAAATTAAAGACATAACATCTTCTACTACGTCTTCCGGAACCATTTGAATCTCTTGTTTAACACCATCTTCATTTAGTTCCTTAATCATCTTAATATCTTCTTCAGACACAAACATTGCCTTAGATATTTGTTTTCTATCATCAGCAATCTTAGCACCACCTAAATTAATATATTTAATTTCAGGCACCGACTTAGCTAACGCATAAGCATCCTTGATTGATTCTGTGATAATTAACAATTTGTACTTATCAGTTACACCAGAATTTAGTGCTTTAATTGAATCATCAACACTCTTAATTACTAACTTACATGTGCTTGGTTTTGCCATACGTAAGGCAGTCATTCTTAATTCATCTTTAGCTACCGCATCATTAGCAATCAATATGCAATCAATGCCTAAAACCTTTGACCACTTAAAAACAACTTGACCATGTAATAAACGGTGATCCACTCTTGTTAATTTAACCATGATTACGTAACTCCCTTACTGTTTCCATAAATTCTTTAACATGTTCTTCACAAACTTCGCCTTCATCCTTATAGTTGTCCTTGAAATAACTACCCACAATAGCTGCATCACAAACGCTTAATGACTTTTCTAAATTATCCTTAGTCACCCCAGCAGCAACAATTAGTGGGAAATCATTTAAGTAATTTCTAAATTCAACTATCTTAGACATTGAAGTTTCCTGTCCTGTGCGATCTTGAGTAACGCAAATTCCATCACATCTACCTGTAGCGATCTTTAAATCTTCTTCAAGTGAATTAACAGACAACATAGGTTGATACTTAAATCTTACACCACCAATAAGACATCCATCATAATCGCTTCTTTCAACATCAAAAAAAGCTTGTATAGTAGCCTCATCTCTTGGCTTAACATGGCCTACTACAGAATCAACTTGCACAAAAGAAGCATTATACTTCTTCGCAAGATAGAAACCCATATGATCAACATTTAAACAATTGATACCATATGGAATACCTAAATCAATTTTAGATAAATATTCCAAGGCATCTACCATATTGTCATAGTCACCATAGTATGTTTCCACTATAACCGCATCCACACCAGATCTGACATAAGTATTTAATTCGTTTTTAAATCTATTAAATACATCTTCTCTGCTATCACCTTTTAAGTGTAACATTGCGATAATTGGCTTCTTGTTTTTGAAAAGACCTAAAAAATTCTTATTCTCCATTTGTTCCTCCTTTCCTTAAAAATTTTCATTATCAGTTAAAATATCATTCTTTAAACTTCTCACACCAAGCCTTGAGTCATTTACGATATTTTCAACATCAGCATCACTTAATTCACTCTTATATTCAACAAGAACTGAAAGAAGCATATTCAAGTTCATACCAGTGAACATCTTGACATTTTTATATGAAGTAAGTATAAATAAAGAATTCGCAACACTAGCCCCAAATAAATCAACCATAATACCATACTCAACATCAGCATTAGCCATAATTTCTTCTTCTAACACATCCTTAAACTCATCTGGATGATGACCTAGTTGTAGTGTATAAGTTATTACCTCATATTCAAATTCCCCTATAATCATCTTGGCACTTTTAACGATACCTTCGCTTAGTTCTCCATGAGATGCTAAGACTACTTTTCTCTTCATGATTTCCTCCATAGTTTTATATTGTCATCTATTGTATTAACTAAATACATTGTATAACTTTTAAATAGGCAATTCAACAACAAAAGCTTTATTTTTAGCTTAAATTCTTAATGTTTGCTACAATAAATGCATGAACACATTAAAAAAATTAACCCCTGTAACATTATGGGAACAACTGTACAATGAAATCAAAGGAGATATTGAATCAGGCAAATATAAACCAGGCGATAAAATTCCTACCGAATTTGAATTAAAAGATCTCTACAATGTTTCAAGGGTAACCGTAAGAGCAGCTATTCAACAATTGGTTGATGAGAATATTTTAATCAGAAAAAGCGGAAAAGGAACTTTCGTTAAAGAACAAATTCATGTCGAATCAATCACTAAAGGCGGTAGTTTTACTGAAAATTGTCGCCAAAGAGGCGCTAAACCATCGACTGTAATCGTTGACTGTAAACTTACAGATGGACCAAAAGAAATTTTAGCGGACCTAGAAGCTACAACAAACAAACTAGTTGAAATTACTAGAATAAGATATGTCGATGATGTTCCATGCATTGTAGAGGTTGACTATTTTAGAGAAGAATATGACTTCTTATTAAAAGATGATATAAAAGATAGATCCTTAATTGAATATTTGACTGAAAAAATCAAAATAACACCTGAAACATTCACCGATTTCTTTACTATCGATTATGCTAATAAAGAATATGCGAGTTATTTAAATTGTCCAATTAGAACCCCACTTCTAGAAGTAAGACAAGTAGTTAAATCAAGAAATGGCAAAGTAATCTATATTAACAAACAATTCATATTAACTTCGAAATATATCTACGTTAAAAGCAATCATTAATTTGATTGTTTTTTGTAGGAATTTTTAAGTTTCATCCCAATAATATATTAGAAACATAATTAAACATGTTTCTTAGGAAGGATCTTTTATGGAGATACTTCTACGCTTCTTTGTGGTTTTGATTGAACCTCATCATGAGACAATTCAAAATAGCTTTAGCTATGGCGATGGTTGATTTAATTGCCTTAGCTATAAAACTATTGTTTACATTACTGTTTAAGTAATGTAAATTAACCACAAAGAAGCAATTGAAAACCCGACATTCGCACTTGTCGGGTTTTCTTGTGGTTTTAATTGAACCATTTCATCACTTTCAGTATATCACTTTAATTTTTTATAAAATGTAGAAATTTTAAGTTTCCTCATTTTTTTCTCAAAGTTCCGTTTATTGCGTTTTTCTTGAGTAAAGCTCCGTTTTGTGATTTTGGTTCATTTATGATGTAATTTTATTAGCTAATAATGAGTGGTTAGAAAGGATAAATAATATATGAAATCCACAAGTTATAAACATTTGACCTATAGAGAAAGAGGAATCATTGAGAACTGTCTTAATCAAGGATATAAGCTATTTGAGATAGCTAATACTTTAGATAGAGATCCAAGAGGTATTAAGAACGAAATCTATAATAAAAGACAAGTATCTGATAAAAGTACTAAGGGTAATTTGTGTGGAAGATTTAATACATGTAAGAAAGTAAGACTATGTGATAGTTGTAATACTGGCGTATGTAAATATTGTAAGCATCACAACTGTAATCTTGACTGTAAAGAATTTACTAGGTTACCTGAATGTAGTCTTATTAATAGATACCCTTATGTGTGTAATGGTTGTGATAAGCTTAGAACCTGCAACAATATTAAAGTCTTCTACAAAGCACATATAGCTCAAGAAATATATGAAGACAATGTTTCTTCTTTCAAAAAAGGTGT
>CAKUTY010000142.1 GCA_934692455.1 uncultured Erysipelotrichaceae bacterium | reverse complement strand
AACGGGCTTAAGAGTGAAGAATATCTTACATATGTAATAAGTAATATAAACAAGAAAGATATTAATGATCTTTTACCTTGGTCAAATAAACTGCCTAAAGAACTATTAATCAATAGATAACCGTTCCCCTTAATAATCGGATTCCCAATCCGAATATTTGGGGATATTTTCTTATTGATTAAAAAGCCCATTTTATGCGGGTGGGCAAATCTTTAGTGCTTACTTCCTTAACATTATAAAAACGAATTAACACATTGAATCTGCGCAAAAGGGCATCCTGTTCGAGTATGAAATAGGATGCCCTTTTTGTTGCACATAGTAATTTCTGAACTTCTGCCCAAGTTGCGGAGAAGTTGGATTTTGGACTTCCGACCAACTTGGTTGGAGGTTATTTTTTATTCCCGACAAGTTGTCGAGAAGTTAATTTCAGAAATTCTGTCCAACTTGGGCAGAATTATTTTTTTTTGCAAATTTTTTCCGAAATGCTTCTAAAAACACCTTTCCCGTCGACTACCATCTGAGGAAAGCCGTGGACAAGATGCAGTTCTCACCGGCTACCACTTGAAGATAAATCTTTTGCACAGGGTACGAAATCGACTGTTTTTTCTGGTGGTATATGAAGAAAGTTTTCAAAAACCCGTTGATAAATCGCTCCTAAATATCCTAACCAATAGAGGGATCTTTTTCTGATTCCATTGAAAACTGCCCTCTGAAATTCCGAATATAGTGAGAGACATTCAGAATCTTGACGGATAAGTGATGTATCTGCATAATGGTGGTACAACCGAATACCAATGTCCCACCATAGGTCGGTTTTATCCGACACGGTATCGGTACACCGGAAGTACCGAACTGCTCCACCACGCCTTTGGTTCTGTTGGCGGGAGCTGTAGAAAGCAGAACCCCGACTTTGATTTTTCAGAGCCGATTACATAGAACATCACTTTGAAGCGAGAGCTATGCTCCCGCCGATTTTTGATGTTTTGTGTAATCGGCTCTTTTTGTTTTGTCATTTTTCCAAAACACTGTTCAGCGCCAAATGCGTGAACTTGAAAAATCGGCGAAAACGAAATACAGAATCAAGAAGATCAAGTGGAGAATGTTGATCGGTTTATCCGAGTGGCAAAGAAACATCTGTATCTGGGAAAGCTGACTCCCGATGTGCTGAACGACATGGTACAAGCTGTATATGTTCATGCACCGGACAATTCCAGTGGTCAAAGGATACAAGATGTGGACATCAGCTACAACTATATCGGCATACACCCCGCCAATTTACTCTATGACATTATAAACGGAAAGGCGGCATGATTACTCATGCCACCTCCCCGAAAACATTATACTGTTTTATTGAGCCGCGCCCTTCAATGGTCGTTTTTACATAAAACTCTTCTTAGTCCATCTATTATATTCATCAGCAGTAGCTAGTACTGTATGAGTGTCACTTATTTGATGATAAGTACCAAGTGTATAATCAACACCCTCCTTTTCCTTATCATAAGTAAGGGCAACCCTAGTCTTCTCCAAAATAGGATTAGGATGAGGAATAGCACTCAACAACGATTTAGTATAAGGATGAATTGGATTAAAGAATATTTCATCAGTAGTGCCCGTTTCCACAATATGGCCTAGATGCATAACACCAATGCGATCTGAAATATATTTAACCATACTCAAATCATGGGCAATAAACAAATAAGTAGTACCTAGCTCATCCTGTAAATCCTTCATCATATTAACAACCTGAGCTTGAATAGAAACATCAAGTGCTGAAATACATTCATCAGCTATCACAAGCTTAGGATTCATAACTAGGGCTCTTGCGATACCAAGTCTTTGTCTTTGACCACCAGAGAACTGATGAGGGAAACGTGTTGCTTGTTCCCTTGAAAGACCTACCTTATCTAAAATACGATAAACCTTTTCTTCTAAATCCTTCTTATCCTTATAATCCTTATGAATCTCAAGACCTTCCGCAATAATCTGTGAAGCCTTCTTACGAGGATTTAAACAAGCCATTGGATCTTGGAAAATCATCTGCATATTAGTTCTTAAATACTTCTCAGTTTCCTTATCCATCTTCCCAGAAATATCTTTGCCATCAAAGATAATCTTCCCATCAGTTGGATCATATAAACGAATAATTGATCTACCTGTTGTTGACTTACCACTTCCTGATTCACCAACAAGGCCATAAGTCTCACCCTCATAAATCTTAAAACTGATACCGTCTACTGCCTTAGTTGTAAAGGTCTTACTAATGGGGAAATATTGTTTAAGACCATCTACCTCAAGTAATACTTTCTTATTATCTAGCATAATCGGCAGCCTCCTTCTTCATCTTCTCAATTCTAATTTTTAAATCAGCTGGCATCTCGACCTTAGGAGCACGAGGATCACACAGCCATGAACAAACACGATGTTGTCCACCCACATCAAACATAGGTGGTTCTTCCTCATAATCAATCTTTAAGGCATAAGGATTTCTAGGGGCAAACGCATCACCTTTAATCTTAGTCATTAGGTTAGGTGGGGTACCTGGTATTGCGAAAAGACGATCAGAATTTGTATCAATATCAGGCATACTAGCCAATAAACCCCAAGTATAAGGGTGACGCGGATCATAGAATATTTCATTGATAGAACCCTTTTCTACGATTCTACCTGCATACATAACAGCTACATAATCAGCTACCTTAGCCACAACACCTAAGTCATGGGTAATATAGATAACTGAAATGTTCTTTTCATTTTGTAGTCTCTTAATTAATTCAAGAATTTTAGCCTGAATAGTAACATCAAGCGCAGTTGTAGGCTCATCACAAATTAGAATATCAGGATCACAAGCTAGGGCAATCGCAATAACAACTCTTTGTCTCATACCACCAGACAACTCATGAGGATACTGCTTAAATCTTTTCTCAGGATTCTCAATACCTACCTCAGACAATAGTTCAATAGTCCTTTTTTTAGCTTCCTCTCTACTAACGTGTTGATGTTCCAACATGGGCTCCATTATTTGTTTACCAATAGTCATAGTAGGATCCAAAGAAGTCATTGGATCTTGGAAAACCATGGCAATCTTCTTGCCACAGAACTTATATCTAATATCCTTTTGAGACATTTGAACTAAATCAACAGACTGTTCATTTCCATTATCATCAACATAGTTATAAACAATTGAACCTGAATCAATCATGCCATTAGAATCTAGAATACCCATGATAGTCTTAATAGTAACTGACTTACCACTACCAGACTCACCTACAATCGCAACCGTTTCACCCTTGAATAAGTCAAAACGAATACCTCTTATCGCATTAACAATTCCATAATTGGTCTTAAAAGAAATATTTAAATCTCTAATAGATAAGACACGATCTTTTTTATCACGCTTAAATTTTTCTGACATATTAGACCCCCCCTACTTATTATTCATCTTAGGGTCAAAGGCATCCCTTAGACCATCTGCGAACAAGTTAAAACACAACATCAATAAAGCTAACACGACAACTGGAATCAGTAAGATATGAGGGAATGTAGTCATTGACTTATATCCATCTGAAACCAAAGAACCAAGAGATGCCAAAGGGGCAGGCACACCTAGTCCTAAGAAAGACAAATATGCTTCCAAGAAGATCGCATTAGGAATTGAAAACATACTAGTAACAATAACCTGACCAAAGATATTTGGTAAGATATCATTCACAATCAAAGAAAATTTAGAAGCACCCAAGGTTCTAGAAGCTAAAACATATTCCTGTTCCTTGACCTTTAAAACTTGAGCTCTAGCAAGTCTTTCCATACCAATCCAACCTGTAATCAT
>CAKUTY010000141.1 GCA_934692455.1 uncultured Erysipelotrichaceae bacterium | reverse complement strand
GGGTAAGGGCGTTTTGGTTACGCCTACTGTTCATGGTAACTTGTTGGTTGGTCCTAGCGCTACCGATATCGATGATAAAGAGGATACTGGCACTTATGCGAGTGATTTGGATTTTGTCTTAACTAATGCGCTAAAATCAGTTAAGTCTTTACCAAATAATAAGATTATTACATCTTTCTCAGGCTTAAGAGCTAAGGGTGATACAGGTGACTTTATTATTGAAGAGGCTAATGATAATTTCTTTGATGCGATTGGTATCGAGTCTCCTGGTTTAACTAGTGCTCCTGCCATTGGTGAGATGGTTTGTGAGATGGTTGTTGAAAAGTTAAAACCAAGTCTAAAGGATAATTTTATTTCTACAAGAAAAGGTTTAGTCCACTTAAAACATTTGAGTTATAAACAGCGTGGCGAACTTATTAAACAAAATCCTTTATATGGCAATATCATTTGTCGTTGTAATGATGTTTCTGAAGGTGAAATTATTGATGCGATTAATAGTCCAATCAAAGCTACTTCTTTAGATGCAATCAAAAGAAGAACTACTGCTGGCATGGGAAGATGTCAAGCGGGTTTTTGTTGTCCTAAGACAATTGAAATATTGGCTAGAGAATTGGGAGTTAAGGAAGAAGAGATTACTAAGAATAATGCGAAATCTAGAATGATTCTTGGAAAGTTAGGTGAAGATAATGAACTATGATGTTGTGATTATTGGTGGTGGTCCAGCTGGTTTAGCTAGTGCCTTAAGCATTAAGGAAGAGGGCATTGATTCTATTTTAATCATTGAAAGAGATGATAAGTTAGGCGGTATTCTTAACCAATGTATTCATAATGGTTTTGGCCTACATACTTTCAAGGAAGAGTTGACTGGTCCTGAATATGCAGCTAGATACATCGATAAGGTCAAGGAAGCTAATATCGAATATAAGTTGGATACAATGGTAATCAATATCACTAAGGATAAAGAGATTACTTATGTTTCTAAAAAAGATGGTTTAAATACAATTAAGGCTAAGGCTATTGTCTTAGCAATGGGCTGTCGTGAAAGAAGTAGGGGTGCCTTAAATATTCCGGGCTTTAGACCAGCTGGCGTCTATAGTGCTGGTAGTGCTCAAAAGCTTTTAAATATTGATGGTTATCAAGTTGGTAAGGAAGTGGTAATTCTAGGGTCAGGTGACATTGGCCTTATCATGGCAAGAAGAATGAGCTTAGAGGGTGCTAAGGTTAAGTGTGTTGCAGAAGTCATGCCTTATTCTGGTGGTCTAAAAAGAAATATTGTTCAGTGTTTAAATGACTTTGATATTCCATTACTCTTAAGCCATACAGTAATCGATATTAAGGGTAAGGAAAGAGTTGAGGGCGTTGTCATTGCAGAGGTTGATGAACATCGTAAGCCAATAAAAGGAACTGAAAAGGAATATAAGTGTGATACTTTATTACTTTCGGTTGGTCTACTTCCTGAGAATGAATTAAGTAAGATGGCTGAAGTAGAATTATCTAGAATTACTGGGGGTCCAATTGTTTCTGATAATTTAGAAACAAATGTTGATGGTATTTTTGCGTGTGGTAATGTCTTACATGTTCATGATCTAGTTGATTATGTTTCAAATGAAGCTTCTAATGCTGGTAAGAGTGTTGTTAAGTATTTAAAAGAAAGTAATGTGAGAAGTGACATGATTAAGATCAATACTAAGAATGGTGTACGTTATAGTGTTCCTTCTTATATTGATATTAAACATTTAGATAAAACAGTACTTATCCGTTTTAGAGTAGCTGATGTTTATAAAAATAAGAATTTAGTTGTCTTTAAAGACGATGAAGAGATTAAAAGAGTAAAG
This sequence comes from uncultured Erysipelotrichaceae bacterium, assembly GCA_934692455.1. Classification (GTDB taxonomy): domain Bacteria; phylum Bacillota_I; class Bacilli_A; order Erysipelotrichales; family Erysipelotrichaceae; genus Colivicinus. The sequence continues at coordinate 2,037 of CAKUTY010000141.1, read as the reverse complement.
AAGAAAGTTATGGCACCTGGTGAGATGGAACAAATCATCTTAACTAAAAAAGATTTAGAAGGTGCTAAGGAAATAACGCTTTCTTTGGAGGATTAGTATGGAAACTAAAGATATGATTTGTATCGGTTGTCCTTTAGGATGTAACTTAACTGTTAAGATTGATGGTGAAAATATTGAAGTAAGTGGCAACACTTGTCCTAATGGGCAGCGTTATGCCAAGAATGAAATAACTAATCCAGTGCGCATTATCACATCTACTATTGATGTCCTTAATGGCAAAAGAGTTTCATGCAAGACTAAGGATGCTCTACCTAAGGGTAAAATCTTTGATTGTATGAAAGAAATCAGAGCTGCCAAGGTAAAAGTGCCTATCAAGATTGGTGATGTCTTGATTAAAGATGTTGCCCATACTGGTGTTGATGTAGTAGCAACTAAAGATATTAATTAATATGAAAATGCAGGTAACCCTGCATTTTATTTACTCATAAGATATTATTCTCAATTCTTTGATTTCACTTATTTCCTTTAAATATTTCTTAAAATCATCTAGTGACATATTCATTTCGCTGATATCAAGCGAAACCATAACAGGGGCAATACCCTTTAAAGGTACAGCTTGAGAGATAGTGATGATTGATATACCAACTTTAGAAAGGGCATCACAAACCTTAGACAAAGCACCAGTTTTATGAAACAAGTCTAAAGATAAAACCAATTTTCTTTCATGTATTCCTTCCTTATAAGGAAAGACATTATCTTGATACTTATAAAAAGTACTTCTAGAAATGCCACATTTCTTACAAATATTAGTGATCGATTCATTATTATTTAACAATTCCTTGGCCTTTACTACCCTTTCAAAACACTTAGGTAGTAGACTTTTTTCGACTATTAAGAACTCTTTAGACATTTTACTCCTTCCTTATCTACCTTTACATTTTGGAAATATTCATCTATATCTAATCTCTTGTCAGAAACTGTAAGACATGTACTACCGGAACCGGAGATGACAAGAGCTAGGGCTCCTGCCTTGAGGGCAGTCGATTGAAAGTTATTAAAGTCTTTAATTAAAGGCTTGCGATATGGTTCGTGGATCCTATCTTTAGTGATTGATAAGATGTGCTTCTTATCAAAGTGTTCTAGAGCATAGATGGTTTTAATCGCATTAGCTATATTACTAACTGCATCATTTCTATCAATATTGGATTTAATAACCTTACGTGCATCCTCAGTTCTTACTTCATATGGTGGTATAAAAACTCCAAAGTGCCATTTGTTACTAACTTTAAGTTTTAAAGTTGAATTATCACTGCTTACACACAAGCCACCATAGATACATGGGGCTACATTATCAGGATGTCCTTCTATTTCAGTAGCTATTTCTAACATTTCTTCCTTGCTTAGACAATTATTATTTAAGATGTTATAGGCATAGATACCACCTACAATCATACAACTACTAGAACCTAGGCCTCTACTTACTGGCACATTAGCGATACATTTAACTTTTATTGGTTTTATATCGTCATGTTTATATTCACAAGCTTTCTTGTATGAATAAATAAATAGGTTGTCTTCTATTGAATCGCTAATAAAACCATTTAAGTTGAATGTATCATTATATTCAACTTCAAAGTAATCATAAATGTTTAAGGCCATGCCTAAGCAATCAAAGCCGATGCCTAGGTTGGCTGTTGTGGCTGGTACTTGATACTTAATCATTATTTTTCTCCAATTTCTTAATTAATAAGTCTTTATTGTTTAGATTGTAGACTTCTTTAAATCTTATAGGTAAATCCTTTAGTTCTTTTAGATTAGAAGGTGCTTCGATATTAGTGTAGTTTTCTAAAGTTTCAATAGCTTCTAGATTATCCACTATATCTTCATTTGTTAAGCACTTATAAACATCCTTAGAGAACTTATAAGGTGATGCAGTAGCTAAAATAACTTTCCTATGTTTTGCATCATATTTCTTAGAAGCGATATAAGCTACGGCGGTATGAGGGTCAATTAAATAATGATCATTATCATATACTT
>CAKUTY010000140.1 GCA_934692455.1 uncultured Erysipelotrichaceae bacterium | reverse complement strand
ACAAGAAACACAACTAAGGCTTTAGCTGTATTAATGGTTGACTTCTCTTGTGCCCTAAAGTTATCAATTCCAATAGCTGTATTGTCCGCAATGAGAGAATCAAGTCAATATAATATAACGGTTAAGGGTGGTAAATTCTTAGAAGCTGTTGCTAAGGCGAATACGATTGTATTTGATAAAACTGGAACTCTAACTTATGCTACTCCAACTGTTGTAGATGTTATTCCTTTTAATGGCAATGATAGTGATGAGATGTTAAGGTTGGCAGCGTGTTTAGAAGAACATTTTCCACATTCTTTAGCTAATGCTGTTGTTAAAGAAGCTAAACAAAAAGGTCTAGATCATAATGAATATCATTCAAAAGTTGAATATACAGTGGCTCATGGTATTAAGAGTACTGTAAATGGGCAGAAGGTTGTTATTGGAAGCTATCATTTTGTCTTTGAAGATGAAGGATGCACAATCCCTGAAAATGAACAAGATAAATTCAATTCCATTTCCAATGAATATTCACATCTATATTTAGCCTTAAAAGGAAAGCTAGTAGCAGTTATCTGCATTTCAGATCCAGTACGTCCTGAGGCAAGTAGAACTATAGAAGCCTTACATAATCAAGGTATTGAAAAGATAGTAATGATGACTGGAGATAATGAAAAGACTGCTAAGTATATTGCCAATGAAGTAGGTGTTGATGAATACCACGCTGAAGTATTACCTGATGATAAAGCTAATTATGTTAATAAGGAAAAAGAAAATGGCAAAGTAGTGATTATGATAGGAGATGGTATCAACGACTCTCCTGCCTTAAGTGCTGCTGATGTTGGCATTGCGATAAACACAGGAGCCGACATCGCCAAAGAAGTTGCCGATGTTACCATTTCTTCATCAGACTTATTAAATCTAGTTATCCTTCGTATATTAGGTGAAAAATTAGTTAATAGAATTGATTTGAATTATCATGAAATCATTGGCTTTAATTCATTATTGATATTAGGAAGTGTCCTAGGTATATTACAACCATCAGCTTCTGCATTACTGCATAATACTTCAACTCTATTAATTAGCACTAAGAGTATGACAAATCTAATTGATGATAATCAATTATTACAAGCACAAGTTTCATAAAAGAAGGCGCAATTAGCGTCTTCTTTTCACTTAATTCTTTTTTCTAATTTATCTATCTTCTCAACTATGTGATTAACTTTATCATATAAGTCTTCAATCATAATTTCGGTCTTAAGATTAACCTTATAATCATTTTCAGCTCTATGTCTATCTTTCTCTTCTTGTCTATTTTGACTCATCATAATAAGTGGTGCCTGTATAGCAGCAACACAAGATAATACAAGATTTAATAGAATAAATGGATATGGATCAAAGGCTTTAGAAGCCAATATAACATTTACTAGCATCCAGATAATCAATACCGCAGTAAAGGAAAAGATAAAGGCCCAACTACCTGCAAACTTAGCGATACTATCAGCAGCTTTTTGACCTAATGTATATTTCTCTTCTGGTTTCTTAGAAATCTTACTATCTGCCAATAAGTCGATAATTTCTTCATCAGTCATATCGTGTTTGATATCTTTTAGTATTTCATTTAATAATTCTCGGTTTTCTTTCATATACTTTACCTTCTTTAACTAAATGATAATGCCGTTTTTTAAAATGAAGCAATATTTTTTGCAACGCAAACACCAAAATCACCCTTTTCGTTGTACAACGAATGCAACGATAACTCTAAAAACAACGTTTTCGTTGCAAAATCAATTAAATATCATACAAAGCATCAACATCAACTAATTCAATACTACCCTTCTGTAGTTTAATAAGGCCATCTTGTACAAACAGTTTAAGTATTCTAGTTACTGCCTCTCTTGCTGAATTAATATCATTCGCAATTTCTTCATGAGTTACTTTAATAATAGTAGAATCAGTTCTTTCATACTGGTTAATTAAATAGTTAGCTACCCTACTATCTAAGCCTTTAAACAATAATTCTTGCATATTCCACATTACATCAGAGAACCTATCTAATGCCCTCTCATACAAGTAGCATCTAAGTTCTATATTTTGATAAGCTAATTGCTCAATTACATTAGCAGGAACAATCAATACTTCTGTATCTTCATTAGCTACAAGTTGTGTATCAAAGGTAATCTGTTTAATAATACATGATGCTGATAGAACACATTGATCATTACTATCTAGTTTAAAAATAGTTACTTCCTTACCTTCATCAGAAACAAGATAGGCTCTTATTTGTCCTGATAGTACATTAACTAAACCTAGGCATGATGAACTATTATTAAAGACTATAGAACCTTTCTTGTATGTTCTTTCTATAGTGTTGTTCTTTACTAACTCTTTCTCTTTTTCAGTTAATAAATTATAAAATGATAAACGATTGCTCATACTCTATTTATATCATCTTTTCATTAATATTAATAATACTAATCATCTTGCAAAACGTAGAGGTCTTTAATTTCTTTTAGAATTTGATCTTTTGTTTTGTTTCTTACACCTAGTTGTTTTACATCAACAGTCTCATCACTCATTTTTTCAATGAAAACGCAAATATCTTTGTATACATTTTTAGACACAGGTATTCTCACATCAGTATCAACCAAATCCGACAATCTAAAGACATCGTTTTTATGTTTTCTGATATTTTTGCTATCTACATGCTCTCCGTTGTTTTTGCGATTAGTTAAATCTAACCATGCTTTAGCCTTAAACGGGATAATGTGCATTGGTTCTAAAACGGATATACCATCAACATTTATTTTTCCATTTTTCATGAAATAATAATAATCATCATCTAATAGAATCGCTGATAAACTAGATAATTCATCATCAAGATGTAATGGAGTTAAGACTGCATCTTTTGGTAATTTTATAATATTTAATTTTCTAGCAAACAATTCTATCATGGCGGGGTATTTATCTGATTTAGGATAACTAAAACGATAAAACTCCGGATTTCCTGAACTTCTGTTACAACTTCTATATCCAGCTTCTTTAATATAATCCCAAAACTTTTTACCGAAATCATAATCGATTGCTTCAACAATCAGTACCATATCTAAGTCTTTAGTTGCACGAAACAACAAGCCACCCTCAGACATTAAAATATCACACGCTGTACCGCCAATTATTACATAATGGTCTTCATATCCCTTAAACCACGCTCTAAAACTATCAATTCCCGTTACCATCAATTTTTCTCCAAACATTATTCAACATTTCATCTACTGCATCTTGTGTTCTTTCATCTTGATTATCCTTTAAAGATAAAGCTAATGATAGTTCATCGACTTCCTTATTATTTGATAATTTTCTAGGATCATAACGCCACTTTTCTATTGCAACCTGTTTATTAGAATCCTCAAGTATATTTGATGATTTATCATTCCATTTTGAAATCTTATCAGTAGCATAATATGCTAATCCTGAATCATTAATCATAGAGCATTGGGCTAATGCGGTATAACCGCTTCTCAGTAACTTATCATCTATTAATTCTTTAGGTACATATACTGTTTTTTTAACGGGATTTTGTAATACTTCTTTTGACTTATTAAATAGTTCTTCAAAAGAATCTTCTGAATATAGTATCTTTTGTACGCCCTCTTTTCTACACTTTATTAATCCCATTTCTTCAAGTTGTTTAGAAGCTCTTGATATAGACATTGGCGTTAAATTTAAATCTATTGCCGCTTGACTTGTAGATAATTCTTTTGACCCATTATATATAAAATGAAGTAGTAGCATTTGTGCAGAAGGCAATATTTCTTCCCTATTGTTTTTTTGTGCATCGCAACGCTCAGGTACATATATAGCCATAAAAGGTAAATATACTTGTTTGTTTTCCACCACAAAA
>CAKUTY010000139.1 GCA_934692455.1 uncultured Erysipelotrichaceae bacterium | reverse complement strand
CATCTTAACAAATGTAATATTTCTGATTTCATATATACCACCTGAATTCGCAGTAATTCCCATATCCTATATTCAATAATTGATTTGGGAGTTAATTATTTTGGATGGAACGTTAAGACTTTGGCTAAGAAATTAGATAACTTAATGTTAGATTCTAGTATGGCTCAAGACTTATATGATACAGTTGTTGCCATGCCTGGTGTTTTTGTAAGATATGGCGTAGGCTTTGTAAATCATATAAATCTTAGAAAAAAGGCCATGGATGAACTTGGTGATAAGTTTGATTTTGTGGCATATGACAAGGCTATTATAGAAAATGGGCCTTTACCATTTGCGATATTAGAAGGTGTAGTAGAAAATTATATTAATGAAAACAAATAAATTTAATTATCTTATTTATCTATTTATTGTAGTAAGTTTAGTAAGCTTAGACCAATATACTAAGTCTATTATTTTGAATTACTTTGAACTATATGAAAGTAAGACCATTATTGATGGTTTCTTTAGTTTGACCTATGTTCAAAACTTCGGAGCAGGCTTCTCGATTATGCAAAATGCTAGAACAACATTTCTAATCATTACTCCAATCTGTTTAGTAGGCTTTACTTACTTATTCATTAAATCAAATGATAAGTTAAGCAAGACTGCCTTACTATTAATGATCAGTGGTACAATCGGCAATTTTATTGATCGTATTGTTAGAGTTTATGTTGTTGATTTTTTAGATTTTATTATCTTTGGTTGGGACTTTCCAATCTTTAATGTAGCTGATATCTTCTTAACAGTAGGTGTCTGTCTATATATTATTGCGCTTATAAAGGAGGAAAAAGATGCAAAAATTAAACTTAATAGTTGATGACAATTATAATGTTCGACTTGATGCTTATTTAGCAGATAATACACCTTTGAGTCGTTCTAATATTCAAAAATTAATCAAAGAAGAAAAGATTTTGGTTAATGATAAATCTACATCTAATTCATATAAAGTAAAGATGAATGATGAAATAAGTGTGGAATATGAGGAAACAGTATTAACTGATTTAAAACCTGCTGATATTCCAATTGATATCGTTTATGAAGATGAAGACATTATTGTTATTAATAAGCAAAAGGGCTTAGTAGTTCATCCAGCTCCTGGTAACTATGACAATACCTTAGTTAATGCCTTACTATTTAATTGTAAGGACTTATCTGATGTCAATGGTTTCTTTAGACCAGGCATCGTGCATAGAATCGATAAGGATACAAGTGGTTTGTTGGTAGTTGCCAAAAACAATGAAGCTCATATTTTCTTGAGTGAACAATTAAAGGATAAGACTTGTTATCGTAAATATTATGCAATCGTAAAGGGTACCATCGAAAACAATAAGGGTGAGATCAATGCACCAATTGGAAGAAACCCTAAAGATCGTCAAAAGATGTGTGTAACAGCTACTAATAGTAAGGAAGCCATTACTGAATTTGAGGTAATGAAAAGATTTGGAGATTGTACCTTGTTAGATGTTTCTTTATTAACTGGTAGAACCCATCAAATTAGAGTACATATGGCTTTTATTCATCATCCAGTTATGAATGATGAAAAGTATGGCGGACCACATATTGATGAAACTGGACAATTTTTACATGCTTATTATTTAAGTTTTATTCATCCACGTACTAAGGAAAGAGTATCTTTTGAAACGCCTATGCCTAAGTATATGGAAGAATATATTGAGAGTATCGAGGGTATAAATGGAAAATAACACATATAAAGTATTTCAATTGATGGAGTATTTCATCACCAAATATGATTATATTTCTTTTAGAGTAAACGGACTTGATAAGCCTGATGAGATTTTAATTGCCTCTAAGACTAATCCTGATTTTCAGGTTATAAGAATAACAACTGCTTCTGTTGGCACAGCTTATTACGACACAGGAAGATTAGATACTTACCAAATGGTTATTAAGCAGCAATTTAATCTACCTGAAGTTAAGATATTGGATGTTCATATTGGTAATGAAACTGTTGAAGGAAATGATGAATTTACAACTGTATGCATCGATTCTAATTATCATAGCGGTCTTGATTTATCTACTATTTATCCTGGTGTCTATGATGTTGTTCATGATGTTAGCGATAAAGAAGGCGAAATAAAGAATAGAGTTTCTAATATCAATAATTCTTTCTTGAAACTAAAGGAAACAGCTAAGAAAAGACCTTTATATGCTAAGCTGAAGGATTTACATGCACCTGTTACTATGGGCACTTGTGTAGTATGTACAGTATTGTTCTTAATCACATTATTCGTAAGTTCTAAGTATGATATTGATACGGCCTTAATTATGATGGGTGCTCAATATAATACCTTTACACTAGGACTACATCAAGTATATAGACTGGTATTAAATGGTTTCTTGCATGGTTCTATTATGCATCTAGTATTTAATTTGATGGCCTTCTATTATGTAGGCATTGGAGTTGAAAGAAGACTTAAGACTAAAAAATATTTAATATTATTATTAAGTGGCATTATCTTTTCTGCCTTAAGTGCTGGTATCATTGGTGCTAATACGATTACTATTGGTTTATCTGGTGCTATCTATTGTATCTTTGTATACTATATCTTTAGTTTAGTTAATTCTGGTTTTATCAATGTTAGACAACTAATGCCTACAATTCTATTAAACCTAATGCTTAATTTTATACCAGGTGTCTCTTGGCAAGGACATTTAGGTGGTGCCGTATGTGGTTGTCTATTCTATTATTTATTTAATAATAAGGACAATAAAAAGAGCATGATTATTCTAGTTACTAGCTTATTATTAATCATGAACGTTAAATACTTTGGTTTTACAAAGATTCAACCATTATATATTGGTTCAGATGTAAAAGTTGTTAGTGCTTATAAGGATTTAGGTTTAAAGTCTTACAGTGATAATATTTCTAAAAGACTTATTAATGTCTATCAAAAAGGAGAAAAATAATGATTATCAGTTGGGATGAATATTTTATGGGACTTGCTCACTTGAGTGCTTTAAGAAGTAAGGATCCTAATACTCAAGTAGGTGCTTGTATTGTTGATGAAGACAAGAAGGTTGTATCTATTGGCTATAATGGTATGCCAAGAGGTTGTGTGGATGCTAAGATGCCTTGGTCTAGGGAAGGTGATTTTAAGAGCACTAAGTATGCTTATGTAGTGCATGCTGAATTAAATGCGATATTGAATTCACCAAGAAGCCTTAAGAATACCATCCTTTATGTTTCTTTGTTTCCTTGTAATGAATGTGCTAAGGCCATCATTCAAGCTGGCATCAAGAAAATATATTATGAATCAGATAAGTATGATGGTGCTGATAATAATGTTGTATCTAAGAAAATGTTAGATATGGCTGGGGTAGAATATGAACAACTACCTTTTGAAGTTGAGATTGATTTAAAGACTAAATATTAAAAGTCTTATCTTTCTTCCATTGATGATATAAGTCCTTGTAGTAAGCAAGGGCTTTATCTTCGCCATTGTCTTTTAAATATTCAAGTAATATTTTATGTCTTCTACAATTTTCAAAACCCATAAAATATTGGTCCTTACCGTTCATTAAAAAGTCATAGGCACTTGAATCAGTATATTTATCTTTCTTATAAATCTTTGAAGCTGCAATCTTATCACAGGCTGCTTCTAATAAATAATTTAGAGGCATTTCTAGGCATTTAAAAGTTAAAGGATTATTATAATAGTCCTTTTCTAACCAAAATTCAAAGTGATGTTTATTTCTTCCCTTATGATGTAACCATCCTAGAGAATAACCCTTATCTTCTTTTTCAGCATCAATAGGTGATCGATATCCTTGATAGTATTTAACGCCTGAGAAAAATTCAATAAAAGAATATTTAGATAGGTCGTGCATTAAACCTTGTTTAATAAGACC
>CAKUTY010000138.1 GCA_934692455.1 uncultured Erysipelotrichaceae bacterium | reverse complement strand
GTTTATAATTAAACGCACACATATATTTTATCAAAGAAACTCAAGGGTAACCAATATATTGGCTTTTTCATAATTTAATAAATTTATGCAATTTTGGAGAATCTAATTAATTTAAATAATACTCATAATTACCAGCAAAAATACAATGACAATAAGGAGAGTGATTGTTATGAACAAGTTACAACACAGTATTGAAAGAAAAGCATTTGAGTCAATCTTAGATAATGTCATAAAAGAAGGACAAGATTATGATGTCATGGATTCAATCGATTCATTGTTTTCTAAAATGGAATTTATTTTAAAAGGAACATGGAGTGATGAAACTTTTGAAATGCTTCATAGTTTAACCAAAAATAAAGACGGTAAGTGGGCACACTACTTAAATAGAGTAATTAAAAATTCTGACCCTTTCTATCTAAAAACTTTCTTGTTAAATGCAGCCTATGAAGGTGGTTTTAGAGGCTACCAAGAAGCTCAAAAAAACTCTGAGAAAATGGACATCAATATTCCATGGCTAATCCTAATGGATCCAACTAGTGCATGTAATATGCACTGTACTGGTTGTTGGGCAGCAGAATATGGCCATAAACAAAATCTATCTTTTGAAGACATGGACAGAGTGTTAACAGAGGCTAAACCTTATGGCACTCATGCATGTTTATTTACAGGTGGTGAACCATTGGTTAGAAAGAAAGACATTATCAAACTATGTGAAAAACATAGAGATATAGCCTTTCATGCCTTTACTAACGGTACTTTAATTGACCAAGAATTTTGTGATGAAATGTTAAGAGTTGGAAACTTCATGGTATCAATTTCTATTGAAGGATTTGAGGATGCAAATGATGGAAGAAGAGGAAACGGACACTTCCAAAAAGCTATGGAAGCAATGGACTTATTAAAAGCTAATAAGATTCCATTCGGTGTAAGTATTTGTTACACATCAAAGAACTACCAAGTAGTAACAAGTGATGAATTCCTAGACATGATAATTGACAAAGGATGTATCTTTGCCTGGTACTTCCACTATATGCCGGTAGGCAATAATGCAAGCACTGAACTATTACTAAACCCAAAACAAAGAGCTTACATGAAAGATAGAGTAAGAGAAATAAGAGGACTAGAAGGTGGAAAGGAAATCTTTGCGATAGACTTCCAAAACGATGGTGAATTTACTAAAGGATGCATTGCAGGTGGTAAGATTTATTGTCATATCAACGCAGCAGGAGATGTAGAACCATGTGTATTCATCCATTACTCTGGAGCCAATATCCATGATATGTCATTTATAGATTGTCTAAAACAACCTTTATTCAAAGCATACCGTAATGGACAACCATTTAATGATAACCATCTAAGACCATGTCCTATGTTAGAAAACCCTGACATACTACCTAAACTAGTAAAAGAAACAGGAGCTAAATCTACTGACCTAGAATCTCCTGAAGATGTTAATCATTTATGTAGTAAATGCACAAATTATGCATCTAATTGGAAACCTACTGCTGATAAGCTTTGGAAAGAGGAACACTAACACGTATAACGTATAACAGTTGATCACATACCAACTGTTATCATTTACAGCTATCTGATATCAAAAGTACCTCTGCCTGCAGCAATATGAACGACTTCTCCATCAATCATTTTACCAGCATCACTTACTAGTAATTTTGCAAGTGATGCTACTTCATCAGGCATAACTAACCTATTCATTCCATTTTCTTCTGAAGTAATGCTATCCCCTTCTTTAACTCCTATTAATTTAGTTGCTGTTGAGCCAGGTGCAATTGAATTGACATTTATTCCATATGGTATGAGGATTTGAGCCAAACCTTCAGTTAAACCTTTTAGTCCCCATTTAGAAATTCCATATGGAGACCATGCAGGTTCCGATCCTCTAGATGACGATATAAGAAGAATACTTCCCTTAATTTTATTGTCAACCATATATCTCCCAATAGTCTGACACGCAAAAAACACTCCTTTTAAATTGATATCCATTACTCTATCAAATTCCTTTTGACTCATTGTCCAAAAGTCTACATTTTCCGTGTGCACTCCAGCTGAACTAATAAATATATCAATTTTCCCATATTTTGTTGTTATTTTTTCAATAACTGATTTAAAGGTTTATGGTTTGGAATAATTCATTACAATCGTTTCTAGATTTGTTTCTTCTTTTATTTTATTAAGTTTGTTTTCATTTGTACCGGAAATTACTACAATAGCACCAGCCTCTTGAAGTGACTTAGCGATTGCCAAACCAATGCCTCCAGATCCACCAGAAATCAAAACAACCTTTTCTTCAAATTCTTTTGATGAAGGAACCTGGTGAAATATGGGTATATATTCCTTTTGAACAAACATTTTTTTGATTTTCTCCTTTAACCCCATCTGTATTATCCTCCTTATTCCATAGTATCTGCTTTAAATGCAATCTGTTGTTTTTTTAATTCTCTCTTTGCCCACCAAACCGGAGCAACTCCCAGAGCAAGCATTTTTATCTTCGCTTTAATTCCCAGTTCTGAATGTAGCAGAACACTAGCTAACATCGCTCGTATGTTATGAATGCATTCTTCATAAAGTGCTCTGTTTTCTGTAACAGAATTTGTTGCAATTATTAAGAACAAAGTATATCCATAATTTTTCCATATATGCCAATCACAAGCATATTCAGTACGTTTTGTATCAATACTCCTGTGGTCTTTAATATATTTAATATTCTCGAGTGCATTTGTTCCCATTAGAATATTATAATTGGTTAGTCCACTATTAGCATTGTTTAATCTATAATTATAAATTTTCCTATGTCCTACACCCACACAATTTGAACATTGAGCAGCCATTGAAGAAAAATACAAGCCTTCACCTGACCAAGGTCGATTAAAATCTATATGATTATTTCTCAATAAGGTAGTTTTATATATCTTATTCCATGGTCCTATTGGAACCTTAGGATAAATGATATTACAGAAAGCTTCTTCTGACGTCAATGTTTCAATTTTATCATTTTCAATTTGTTTCCTGTCACGTGTGGTAAATATACGATCCGTCATAGCCATCTCAGAACCAGTTTTATGGATTAAATCCATAAGATATTCAACGTAATCTCTTTCTAGCCAATCATCGCCATCAATCACAAGAATGTATTCTCCAGTAGCTTCGTTAAGTCCTACATTCCTAGCTTCACATGCTCCTCCATTTTTTTTATGAATAACTCTGATACGCTTATCTCGCAAAGCATATTCATCACAAATAGTTCCACTATTATCAGGGGATCCATCATCTATTAGTAAAATTTCAAGATTCTCCCATGTTTGTTCAATTATTGAGTCTAATAATTTAGGCAAAAATTTTTCTGATTTATATATCGCAACAATTGCTGACACCTTTTCCATTTCGTTCTTTTATAGTAATTTTGAAGTGAAATTACTTTTCCTCCTCTAATAACTCAAGTCATCGTAAACGACTTCAAAAAACTGATTTTACTTATCAGTTCCGTTACGATTTTTCAACTGCTTTTTTTAAAAAATCTTTACTATTTTTAATTTCATTTTGAAGAACGGCGCAGTGATTTTCATAACTAATTTCATCCAATTCTTTAATTATTGTCGATTGATACGGAAGCATTCTTTCGGTTAAATTTGTCATTGATAACAAGCTAGTAACTCTTACATTTTGCGATGTAAACGAATCCTCTTTAAAGCGTTGGAATGTAAAAAACTGTTTTTTATAAATAATTGAAAAAACGGTAATGTGAAAAGAATCCGTTATAACATATTCAGCATCCTTAATTAAATTTAATAAATCTTCCAATCCAGCATCTGCCCTTATATCTGCTTTCTGTAAATATGTCATTCCTTTATAAGGTACAACAATTAATTTTAATGAATGTTTTTTAGCAAAGTTTCTGGTTGCTTTTAAATGAGATATTTCATCATTTAAGAAAAATGCCAACACATATTTAAGAGCGTTGACATAGGAAAACAAGCAGAAACCCAGTAAAATCAACGCTTTTAAGGGC
>CAKUTY010000137.1 GCA_934692455.1 uncultured Erysipelotrichaceae bacterium | reverse complement strand
TTATAAGTAGAGGTTTACCAATTAATAGGCGGTTATCGTAGTGAGTTGCCATACTACGAATTAATAATTTACTTAGACAAGGGATAAACCCTTGTTTTTAATATTTATTGCAGCATTGATATCTCTAATATGATGTATGCCACAATTTGGACAAGTCCATTCTTCTATTCCTAAGATGATTTTTTCATCAGATATAACACCACATATAGAACATGTTTGCGTTGTATTTTTAGGATCAACAAGAATAAAAGTTTTATTTCTTTTTATAGCAGTCCATTCTAAGATGACTAAAAAACTTCTCCAGCCACTATCACTTATAGCTTTAGCTAATTTATGATTCTTAATCATATTTTTAATTTTTAAATCTTCGGCAAAAATATAGTCGTGGTTTTTGACTAGATTATTCGCTAAAACATTATAAAAATCTTTTCTTTGATTAGAAACATGCTTATAAATCTTAGCCACTTTAAGTCTTTGGTCTTGGTAGTTTTTACATTCATAATATTTTCTTTTATCTTTTTTAGCAGCTTCATATTTTCTTGATAACTTCTTTTGTTCTTTTTTAAGTTTAGCTTCTGATTTCTTTAAAAACTTAGGTGAATCAATAATATTACCATCTGAATCAGCTAAAAAGTTTGATAAGTTTAAATCGATTCCAATAGATGCGTTTGTTTTAACATATTCATCATAAAATGGATAATCGGATGCAAGGCTTATAGAAATATAACATAGTCCTAAATTATCCATTTCAATAGATGTAGAGCCTACTCTAATTTCATAAGGAAAGTTTAAAACTTTATTAACAAGTTTCTTAGAACCTTTAAATCTAATTCTACCAATTTTAGGTAAATTAATATGGTTTTCATCTATGAAGTAAATAGAACCATCTTTTAACCCATCATTTCTTATTTTTCCATAATGATTGCTTGTTTTATAAAAATAAGTATTATCTTTCTTATGGAAAGTAGGAGCATTAGCACCTTTAACTTTGTTATATTGATTCCAAGCCATCTTATAATTTTGGATAGCGTTATCAATCATATCAGAATCAATTTCTTTTTGTGATAAAAACGGAATCATAATTAACATATTAGACTTAGAACTATGAATAGACTCTAGAAACTCTAATCTATTTCTATCAGCAACAGAAAAAGATGATGATTTCTTTAATTCATAAATTTCATTATTATCAGCAACAAGTTTATTATAAATGTAGCGAGAAGCACCACCATTCATTTTTATAATTTTCTTTTGTTTATCAGATGGATAAATTCTTAGTTTTAAGCCAATATGATGATTATAATCTTTCATTTTCTTCATGCTTATATTATACTACATATGTAAAAGATATATTTGATAATAGACTGCTATATTAAGGAGGACTATTTAGTACATATGAAAAGACATATTGATAAAATTAAAGATGCAACTTATGAAAGAGGATATGTTTATAATGTTAATTATCATCTTATTTGGTGTACAAAATATAGAAGAGAATGTTTTACTAATGAAGATTTAGTAAATGAGATGAAAAAGATTATCTTTGATATAGCTGAAATTTCAGATATTGAGATTAAAGAAATAGAGGTTATGCCAGATCATATTCATTTATTAGTAAGTTTTAAACCAAAGTATTCAATTACCGATGTAGTGAAAAACATAAAAGGATATACTGCAAGAATATTTTTAAGCAATCATTCTGAAATTAGAGATAACCAATTCTGGGGTGGTAAGCTATGGTCTGCATCTTATTATGTTGGTACAGTTGGTAATATGTCTAAAGAAACCATTCAACAATATATACAAAATCAATATAAAAAGTAGCAATTCCTCCCACAGATAAATCAGTAGGATTCCTTGCTACAATGTTCATTGAAATAGCAAGTCAACAAGCCGCTGGACGAGCGGCATGTAGCTACGCGTAAAGTTTGCATATACAAACACGTCAACGACAAAGGAGTTTCATACTCAAAAGTAGCTGGATCCATTAACTCGGCGGCGGTCGATTTGCACTATGCATAAAGTTAATAAATTTTAACACGCCACGGGCTCGAACAAACATCTCCTCCAATATAAGGAGTTGATATAAATCCCACAATAAAGGCTCTCGTTACGAGAGCCTTTATTAATTTGCTTAGATATTAGTCATCACTGTTTTTCATCTTACCAAAGATTTGAAGTAATCTTAAGAATAAGTTAATGAAATCAAGATATAGTTGGAACGCTCCATAAATCATAAGTGCATCATTGATAGAAGCATCCTGTAAACCGACGTTGTATAAGTTTCTTAACTTTTGCATATCATACGCAATCAAGAACAAGAATAAGATAATACCAAGATAATTTACAACCCATTGAACCATTTGGCTTCTAAAGAAAATTACATTCACAATAGAAACAATGATAATAGCCAACAAGCCTGGCACGATAATGCCTGAGAACTTTGATAAATCTACATTTGTGTTATTACCAATTAAAGATAAAACCACAAACATACCACAAGTAACCAAGAAAGTTACCCACACAGAAGTCTCAGTATAGGCATATAGAACCATAGACAAACTGATACCAGTTAATACTGAGTACAAGATATAACAAGTCCAAGCTGAAGATTTTGACATCTTTGTAAGTCTAGCCGCAAAGACAATCGCAATCACAAACTCACCAATCATAGCCATTAGAGAAACAGTCGCAAAAGCAGCGCCGTAACGTGTAAGAAGTGCCTCCATAAAGAACTCACTGATCACAAAACTAATAACAGCTGTAATACCTAAACCAGCACTAACAGTTAAGAACACTTTTCTTAAATATTCACTAAATGTTAGCCCATTATTTGAATAAACATTTGTATATTCGTACATTTTTGTACCTCCTTTAACAATTAAAATTTAACACTATTGATAATTGTATTAACCTCATCTTCACTCACATTCATCAAACCAATTTGAAGATAAGTGCTACCATTATGGAAAATACAAATATCAAAAGTTCCGCTTTCATCCTCTGTATGAACCTTGTAGCCAGTATTACCATTAACAGTAATCTCACTTAATTCATAATAATTCTTCAAGGCATCAACAGTAGTCGCAAAATCCTCTTCACTCATTTCAGCTCCTAGAACTTGACCAACTAAAGTAAGCTTATTATCTTCATTCTTGAATAATTGCCCTACTTCAGTATAAGCCCAATCCTTTGGTAACTTAATTTCACCATCTACCTCTGCAAAGTATGTTGGATAAATAGAACTCAACTTATAAGTATTATCCTTCTTAACATTTGTAAACACTAGAACCAATAAAATTGCAATTGCTACAAGTGCAGCTACTACATATACCGTATTCTTCTTAGCAGGAGCCTTTTTATCAACTTCAACCTTATTATCTTCACTTACAGTCTCAACAGTTTCATCAACAGCAGTTGTTTCTTCCTTATTTTCTTCAGTTTCTTTTATATCTTTTTCTTCCATTTAAACCTCATTTCTTATTCTTTAATACAACATCGAATCAAGGCACATATGCCTTGAGATAATATTTTACCATTTAATTAATCATTAATGTATGTTACGATAAATCATTGAGGGAGTAGCAAGCCCCACACTTGGCTGTATATCAACATTCTGGTTTAAACCTGGTATACATTAAATTGCGAGACTCATGTATATTTTGTTATACATGGGAATTAGTCTTGTGTATAACGCACAAGTTTTTTTATGGAGTAACAAGGGTATGAATTTCTTATTTTTCACAAACTCAATTTTATTAGGAGTAGGCCTAGCCATGGATGCCTTCTCCGTATCACTCGCAAACGGACTAAATGAATCGCATATGGGCAAGAAAAGACAATTTCAGATTGCCGGTTGTTTCTCAATCTTTCAAACTATCATGCCCCTTATCGGCTGGTTTTGTGTTCATACCCTAGTAGACACCTTCACGGTCTTTCAAAAGTTCATTCCTTATATTGCCCTAATTCTTCTATTATTTATCGGTAGCAACATGATTCTAGAAAGTTTTAAAAAAGATGATGACAAAGAAGATAATAACGAAAGTCTATCATTATATGGTCTAATCATCCAAGGTATAGCT
>CAKUTY010000136.1 GCA_934692455.1 uncultured Erysipelotrichaceae bacterium | reverse complement strand
ATTGTTCAGTGGCATCCTTAGTATCAACAGTACCTACATATTCACCTTTTCTTAAAATTGTTACCCTATCAGAAACCTCAAGAACCTCATTCAACTTATGAGTAATAATAACAACAGCCTTACCATCATCCCTCATGTTCTTAATGACATTAAACAATTTTCTTGTCTCTTGTGGAGTTAATACAGCCGTAGGTTCATCTAGAATTAGCACTTCAGCACCACGATATAAGGTCTTAACAATCTCTAGTGTTTGTTTCTCTGACACTGACATATCATAGACTTTTGCGTCTAGATTTAATTCAAAACCATACTTATTACAGATTTCTTCTACCTTGCTTCTTACTTCCTTAGCATCTAATTTACTAGGAAGACCAAGCAGAATATTTTCTAGGGCAGAAAAAACATCAATCAACTTAAAGTGTTGATGCACCATACCGATGCCCAAATGATACGCATCACTAGGAGAAGTAATACTAACCTCTTTACCATCAAAAAAGATTTGACCAGAGTCAGGATAATAAATGCCTGCAAGCATATTCATAAGAGTAGTCTTACCAGAACCATTTTCTCCCAACAAAGAAAGTATTTCTTTATGTCTGATATTCATTGTGACATTACTATTTGCCACAACCTTATCACCAAATGTCTTAGTGATATTCACCATTTCAATTGCGTTTTGCATAAAACCTCCAAAAAAAGCTACAGGTCACAAACGGGCCTGTAGCTAAGATATTTAATTAATTATTCACCTAAAGCAGTGATACCATCAATCAATTGAGCATTAGGGAAGTATGGAGCACTTCTAAATTCTGATTCATGGAAGTATCCATCAGCCACACCCTCTGTTTCAGGAACAAAGTCAGCATCAACATCACCCAACATGCTAGTAGGATTAACACCATCAATTGTGAAAGTTGTTGTATCAAATACATGTAACTTACCAGAAGCGATATCATCTTCAACTGCCTTAACAGCATCAGCAGTACCCTCAGCACAAGAAGTACCTAAGTCAGTAATACCAACTGCATTAGAAGCGAAACCATCACTCCAGTCAGTATCCATTTCAGTCTTATTTAATAAGCAAGAGAATGCATATTCATAGAATACTTCCCAGTTATTAGTAGCACTAGTTAATGCTGCAGTAGGAGCAACATCTAACATTGAAATGTTATAACCTACTTCATAAGCATTGAAACCATACTTGTTAGAATCGTTGTTGTTTTGAACTGTACTTGGAGCACCAGTTGTATCAGCATGTTGAGAAATAATTACACAACCTCTAGACATTAAATCATCAGCAACTGTACCCTCAGCAGTTAAATCAGCCCAAGAGTTAGTGTATTCAACATACATATGTACGTTTTCATAAACTGACTTAACACCCAAATAGAAAGCAGTGAAACCAGAAACAACTTCTGAATATGGATATGCACCAACATAACCAAGCTTAACTTCACCATCTTCATTATAGTTAGCAGGGACTAGTTCACCCTTTTCATCTAATTCCTTTAATTTTAAACCCGCTACAACACCTGAAACATATCTAGCTTCAAAGATTCTTGTAAAGGCATTATGTAAATTGCTTAAACCAGAAACAGCAGCTCTATCACCTGTAACAGCGATAACAGTTACTTCAGGATACTCACTAGCAACTTGTTCCATATAAGTTTGATGACCATAAGAGTTTGATAATACTAAAGACGCACCATTTTCAATGCAGTCAACAGCAGCATCATAACAACCTTGATCTTCCTTAATGTTATACTTCCAAATAATGTTAGATTCAGGAATACCTAGCTTCTCAGCAGCAGCCTTAATACCAGCGATATGTGCATAGCTATAGCCTTCATTCTCATCACCTAAGATGATTGCACCAATCTTAACATCAGCATCACCAGTTGTCTTATCATCATCACTATCAGATGAACAACCAACTAGAGTAAATACCATTAGTAGAGCTAACAGTAAAGCAATTAATTTTTTCATTTGTCTCTCCTTTATTTATGTTAAACAAGAACACCTTGTATTAACCAAAAAACTCGATTGAACCATCATGCATAGACTTAATACGTGCAAGAGACTCAACCCTAACTCCCATATTCTTAATTCTCTCTTCACCTGGTTGATAAGACTTACTTACCGCAATACCACAACCCTCAACTGTTGCGCCTGCTTGCTTACAAATATTAATAAGCGCATTTAAAGCCTCACCATTAGCCAAGAAATCATCAATAATTAATACATTATCATTTTCATTTAAATATCTCTTAGAAACCTGAATATGATATTCAACATTACGAGTATATGACTTCTCTACACACTCATAAACTTCACCACCAATATTTGATGACTTGCCCTTTTTCGCATAAACAACAGGACAATTATTAAAATATCTTGCAGCCATTACCGCAATACCAATACCACTAGATTCAATTGTTAATATCTTATTAATTTTACTGTCAGAATAAAGTTTCTTAAACTCTTGACCCATTTGATCCAACAATTCAACATCAATTTGATGATTCAAAAAATTATCAATCTTTAAGATGTCACCATTTAAAATAATGCCATCACTTAAGATTTTATCCTCTAAAAGTTTCAAAAAGAAAAGCCCCCCTAAGTACCCAACATCGTCAAAGGACAAGCCAGATACAAAAAACGGCTCATTCATAGTATCACTATTTACGGTAGCAATGTAGAAACTCCCTTGCCATATCCAAAGGATTATACGATGTATATGTAAGTATCTTAACACAAACAAAAAATAATGAAAGCCCTTTTCAAAAAAATATCCTGATATTTTTAAGTTTTGCAGCATAATGAAGTAAAGTCGCATTATTAAAGGACATTAGCTCACTTTTGCGTGTTGTACAATATAAAAAAAGACCACCGACTTTTCGCACAATGCGACCAGTCAACAATCTGATTTTCGATATTTGGCTTTTGTGTTCATTTCGACAAACTTGAATTTATATAATTGGTGTGCCTATGTGCTTATCTATTCTCCATTGTGGGGGATTTCCATCATCAGCCCAGTATTCATCCATCGACATAATTTTATCATTTGCCGTTCTTATGAATGACACAACATGGAAATATACGCTTCTATCTTGGGGATAAACTTTTGTTACCGTGATGAATAAATCACCTATAACTTCAACTCTCTCAACCGTTCCATCCCAATCACCTGGATATTCACAATTTGCGATAATGAACTCATCAATCGTAAAGTGCTCGTTGGAACAATGCCAATTCACATAGGCATCTTTGTGAAAAAAACTTCTTATTGTGTTCTCATCTTGAGCCAACACAGCTTTAATAAAACTACACACATCCATAATTTCTTACCTCGTCAAATTCCCATATTTTCCATCTCTTTTAAAATAAATTCTTGTAGTTTCTTTTTGTCAGGCAAATGTAACATATACGTTGATACAAACAATTTATTATCCATTCCTGATAGTGCATATTCTACCATCTCTGAACCTTTATCCGTACACAACAAAATACCTACAGGAGGAATGTCTCCTTCTGCCATCTCATTTTTCTTATAATATCCTACATAAGCATTTAATTGTCCTAAATCTTCATGCTTAAATTCATCGTTTTTCAACTCAATAATTACATTGCAATGCAGCAATCTATTATAGAATACTAAATCGATAAAATAATACTTATCATCAATTACAATTCGCTTTTGCCTTGCTTCAAAACAAAATCCTTCTCCTAATTCAAGCATAAACTCTTGCAAATGGTCCATAAGAGCTTGCTCTAAATCAGATTCCGAAACAGCTTCCTTTGCGTCAAGGCCTAAAAATTCAAATGTAAAAGGGTCCTTAATTGTAATCCCTGTTATATTACAATTATCTTCCGATGGCTGTATAAGCAGTTCAGGTTTTTTGCTCATTCCAGCCCTTACATATAAATTTGTCTTTATTTGCCTTCTTAATTCTCTTACACTCCAATTACATTTAATGCATTCTGTTTCATAAAAAAATCTTTCAAACGCATCATCAATTACCATTATTTCTCGAATATGTGAAAATGAGAGATTATTTACTAATACATCTGGTTTAGTTATGAATTGGTGCGACACTGTCGCACTTTTTCCAAAATCTGGCAAACTGAATTGGTG
>CAKUTY010000135.1 GCA_934692455.1 uncultured Erysipelotrichaceae bacterium | reverse complement strand
GTATAAACATCAAACCAAGAGAACAACAAGCGGTGGCATCCATTACCGTACAACCAAAAGTCTTCTCTTTGGTTTCAGGGTCTTCATAATATTCCAACAAACCCCTTATCTTAATTCTCTTTCCCTTATTATTATCTAAATCAGATATGATGTTGCATACCTCACAATATGCCATGATACTAGTTAATTCACTTAAGTCTATATCTATCTCACCATCATCAACTTCTTCTTCAATAACATCCTCTTCCTTAATTGTTTCTTCTATCTTACTTTGATAATCTACATCAACAATTGTTTGTTTATCGCTATCTTGTTCCTCTTCCTTTTTATTACAAGCATTAAGAAGTAACAACACAGCTAACACACAAATTATCTTCTTCATCTTCTAATAAGTCCTATTAAGTTACACAAGATAAAAACAACTATCTGAACCACTACAATTGTTGAACCAACAGGTGTACTAGCTAATATTGATATTAATATTCCTAAAGATGAACAAAGTATCGCTAAGAAAGCAGCACAAATAGTCACGCCCTTAAAACTTTTAAAGATGCACATTGCTGATAAAGATGGAAAGATTACTAAGGCTGATATCAATAAAGAACCAACAAGGTTCATTGCCAAGACAATGATAATCGCAATAACAATCGCAAATATTAGATTATAAAATTCCACATTTACAC
The DNA here is from genome assembly GCA_934692455.1 of uncultured Erysipelotrichaceae bacterium. Lineage (GTDB taxonomy): Bacteria > Bacillota_I > Bacilli_A > Erysipelotrichales > Erysipelotrichaceae > Colivicinus. The sequence continues at coordinate 3,465 of CAKUTY010000135.1, read as the reverse complement.
CTACCGCCTTGGCAAAATCTTCATCAAAGGTAATTGAAAATATCTTGTTGTAAAGCCCTATAAATAAAATAATTACAATTATCGATAACATTACACACAAATAAACATCGCTAATAGATAAAGTAAGGATCGAAGTAGAACCAAACAAGGTACTACAAACATCACCTGCCACATTAGCCGAAGTACCTGATATATTCATCAACAAGTAACCTATTGCCAAAGAACCAACAGACAACATTCCAATCATGGCATCGCCTCTAATCTTCTTATTATTTAAGATGATAACCGCAACAATTATCGTAAACAACATCACGAAAGGTAATTCATTTTGAATACTCAAAACAGTAGAAATAGTCATTGCCCCAAAGGCTACATGAGATAGACCATCACCAATAAAGGAATATCTCTTTAACACTAATATCACGCCAAACAATGATGAACACAAGGCAACCAACACACCAACAATAAAGGCATAACGTACAAAGGGATAATTTAAATACATAATTAACTTATCTATCATTATTTTTCACCTACATTTAAAACATTACTTGCATATTTTAAAGAACCATTTAAATCATGAGAAATCATTATGATAGTCATTCCATCTTCCTTATTTAATTTATTAATAATCTCGTACATCATAGCAGTTGCCTTAGGATCTAATCCTGATACCGGTTCATCCAATAATAAGATCTTCTTACTTGCGCAAAGTGCTCTAGCTAAAAGCACCCTTTGTCTTTGCCCTCCTGATAATTCAGAAAATTTGCACTTTGAAAGATTTGCGATATTTAATCTTTCTAAATTAAATCTCATCAAATCTTTTTCCTTTTTTCTATAAAATAACTTCTTAGTTCCTGATAAAACAACTTCTTCAACAGTAGCGGGAAAATCCTTTTGGATATCACTTATTTGGGGAAGATAACCTATATCATTCTTATTTAAACCTTGAATACTGCCGCCCAACAATGGTATCAAACCTAATAGTGTTTTCATAAGTGTGGTCTTACCCGAACCATTCTCACCTACAATACATAAATAATCGCCATCATTAATCTTTAAATTTAAACCAGATACAACAACCTTACCATCATAACCGATATCTAAATCAATACACTTTATAGTCATAACTAATTTAAAGCCTTTTTCAACACTTCAAGGTTGTTTTCCATGATTGATAAATAAGTATCACCTTCTAAGATACTTCCCTGCATTGAGTTTAAAATCAAAATCTCTTGATTCTTGTTTTCAGTGTTCTTAACGATTGTTTCCGCAATCTTATGATTATTACCCTCTATTGTCAAAATACTTGTTAAACCCAATTCATCTAACTTCTTAGCTAAAAAAGTTATCGTTTTAAAACTAGCTTCACTTTCAGTTGAACAGCCCACAAAAGCTGCATAATAATTTAAATTATAATCATCAACCAAATATCTAAATGGAAAACGATCACCAAATACCAAAGTATCATTTTTAGAACTATCAACAACTTCCATATATTTCTGATCTAATAACTCTAACTTTTCGATATACTCTTCAGCATTCTTTTCATATCTATCCGCATTACTAGAATCAAGCTCACACAATACATCCTTAATAGCCTCAACACACTTCTTAGCATTTCTTAAAGATAACCAGATGTGCTCGTCAGATTCTTCCCCATCAGATTCGTGCCCATCATGCCCCTCTAAATGCTCACAAATTTCCTCTCCATCCATATCCATTGGAAAGAACGTAGGCCATGAATTTTCAGGATCAACAATCGCATCAAAACTTTCGTTACTCATTCTAATATGAAAATGCTCTGCGTTAGCTGGTTCAATCATATGGTCATTAAATTCAATATACTTTGGTGCATCAGTATCCATATTCTCAGCTTCAAAGCGATACATTGCTGCCTTAGTTCCTGTAGACCAATTCTGAATATAATAACCTACATATTTGTAATCAGAGCCAACTTTAGTGCCATCATTATAGGTAAAATCGATATGATCACCTTTTATTTCAATGCTTGCGATATCTGTTTTATATCCATTTAAATAATAAGTCTTATACTCATCAGCGCTCGTTTCACCATCTTTTGCCATTGATTCAAAAGCTTTATCTAAAGTTCCATCTAGTGCAAAAGGATAAGCTGATTGCCATTCACCATTCCAATCAGATAAACTTCTATCTTCTACTTCATCATCCTTGAAGGTAGAAACCTCTTTACTATGATCGTGTTCATTCTCCATACCCTCAACAATCTCTTCGTTCTTTACATCTTCCCCTAGAACTTCCATTAAATTAATTACTTTTACATCCTTATTAGATTCGAGCCCAGATTCAACCCACTCATCAGATTCGCCACCAACATACATAAACACATCGGCATTATTAATCTTCGCAATATCTTCAATACTAGGTTGATAACTATGTAAATCAACACCATTATTAAGAAGAACCTCAACATCTACATCAACATCACCCAATACTCCTCTTACCCAATCATATATAGGGAATATAGTAGTCACAACCTTTAGTTTGTTATCATTGTTATTTTTCTTATTATCACAGCCACTTAAAACACTAAGTACCATTAAAGCACTTAGTAATAAAACAATTATTCTTTTCATTAATCTTTTTTACCTCCAAATCAATAATTATTTATTTAAAAAAATACTAATTATCAACTTAGAAGTTTTATCTTTAAAGATGTTAAAGTACTACCCTCAACGCTATATAAACAAGGATACTCATCCTTGGATAAAATATGTTTAACAACTACACTAGCAACAATAACTATTACCAGTGGCATGGTCTTTAAAGACCTTACACAAAGCTCTATTTGGTAACAAGTTTGACACCCTTCCCCAAAACACTCATGTTCACTCTTAATTGCCACAAAAAAGACAGAATAAAGAACTACAAACAAGATTGCAATTGTGTTTAATAATTTATAAACCTTTCTTCTATCCATCATTTCTATATTTTATCCTAAAGCCACATCCAAAACCATCATTAAGACAAAGCCAATAGCTGTAGCTACAGTACCAATATTAGAATGTTCACCTGCCTGTGCTTCTGGAATAAGTTCTTCAACCACTACATAAATCATTGCCCCTGCCGCAAAAGACAACATATATGGTAATAATGGCGTAATTAATGAAGTCAATAAAATAGTTAAGATAGCACCAATTGGCTCTACTACACCCGACATAACACCATATAAGAAAGACTTTCTCTTGGACATGCCTTCACTATTTAAAGGCGCTGATACAATGGCTCCTTCTGGGAAATTCTGTATCGCAATACCCATCGCTAAAGTAAGGGCAGCAGCAGGTGTTACAACCTCACTGCCTTTAAGCATTGCCGCCAACACCACACCAACCGCCATTCCTTCTGGAATATTATGAAGAGTAACTGCTAGTACCAACATAAATGATTTATTTAACTTAGAAGGCAAACCTTCAGGCTTATCATTATTTA
>CAKUTY010000134.1 GCA_934692455.1 uncultured Erysipelotrichaceae bacterium | reverse complement strand
GAAGTAGATAATTCATCTCTTAACTTATAAGCATTTGAAAGCTCAATAACAAGTTCATCAGTAAAAGTCTCATCACTTTCAATATTCTTAGGATTGATTAATTCATAATCATTCTTTAATTTTTCATACTTAGTTCTTTTAACATCAACCAAAGGTTCAATTTGAGCGATAGAAATACGCTTCTCCGTTAATTCCATTTCCGTCTTATTCTTATTTAGAATAATCTTTTCAAATTCCTTATTCGCAAGTTCCGCCTTAGCTCTTAAAGACAATAAGTCACTCTTGCTTCTTTCAAGCTCGCTTTGAGCAGTAATGATGCTAGTTTCATTTTTAACCTTACCACCAGTCATATAACCACCCTTATGAACCACATCACCATCAAGAGTAACGATCTTATATTGATACTTTAAAAGGCCTGCTAAGTTATTCGCATTCTCCAAAGTATCACATACTAAGATATTAGCTAATAAGCTTTCTCTTACGATATCAAATTCAGGTTCATTAGAAACAAAGTCAGCCATGACACCGATATAACCATCGGTATTATCACAAATTACTTCATCTTCATATTTGATTTGATGTTCCCTTAAAACACTAATAGGAAGGAAGGTAGCTCTACCACTTCTATTCTTCTTTAAGAAAGAAATACAATTACGAGCACTTGCCTCATCTTTAGTGATGATGTTATAGGTTGCGTTTGCTAAAGCACTAGACAGAGCATATTCGTAATCCTCATCTGGTTTAATAACTTGTCCTACAACACCTAAGACACCATAAAAGGAACGGATATTAGACATGATAGCCTTAACACCACTTTGAGCATTAGATGAGAATGGATCTTTGATGATATTTTCTAGAATTGAAATTCTATTTTCTAATCTAAAGACAATACCATTAGCTTCTTCTTTCTTTAAAGAAATATCAGCTAATTGATTAGCCAATTCAACTAAGTTTTCATTTAATAAGTTAAGTTCTGTATTTAATGAGCTTAAACGATTAACTCTATCCTTATATTCAAATTCAGCCTCATCTAATAAAGACTTCATTTGTCTAATCTTCTCTTCACTAGAACCCATTTCAATCGCATACTTACGTTTTTCATCAAGTTCAACTTTTCTCTTTTCTAACTTTTGAATCTCATTGATAGTATTTACTAATCTTTCTTGAATGCTATTTAATTCCTTATCATAATTCTTTAATTCTTGTTTATTAGAAAGATTATTATTTTCACTTACTTGAATGCTTGTATCATTTAAAGCGACTTGAGACTGTAAATCAAATAAAGCCTTATCAACTTCTTCTTTTTTCTTATTAAATAGATTAATCTCATCGACTAAAACAGCAGTTTCAATCTGCTCAAGTCTTTGTTTCTTTTCTCTATAAATCTCAGCTTTTCTAGCCTGTCTTTTTAAAGGACCAACCTGTCTTTCAAGCTCATCCAAGATATTAGAAGTCTTCTCTAAGTTATCCTTTGTCCTTTCAAGTCTTGCGATCGATTCTAGTTTTCTTTTCTTATATTTAGAAACACCAGCTGCTTCTTCAAAAATAGCACGTCTATCATATGGCTTAGCATCCGCAAAACCAACGACATTACCCTGGGTGATGATTGATAATGAATCTTTGCCTAGACCTGAGTCGATGATTAAATCATGGACATCTTTTAATCTAACCTTATTTCTGTTGATTAAATATTCAGCATCTTGTTCCGTATTATAAATTCTTCTGGTTACTTCTATTTCATCACTATCCGAATTAAGCACCCTACTTGTATTATCAAAAACTAGGGTAACTTCAGCCATATTAACAGCCTTTCTTGTCTCTGATCCGGCAAAAATAACGTCAGTCATCTTATCACCACGAAGTGACTTAACGCTTTGTTCACCTAATACCCATCTTATCGCATCAGAGATATTTGACTTACCACAACCATTTGGTCCTACAATACCAGTGACTGAATTATCAAAGTTGATGACTACCCTATCCGCAAAAGACTTAAATCCTTGTAATTCTATTCGTTTTAAAAACATTAGTTATCTCCTAATAAACAATTATATCATGGATCAGCCAGTGTTAGGTTTCTTGCCCACTTTTCTTTTCTAATCATTCTATAGGCAATGATTGACTTTAACATATCGGTTGATTGTCCTATCGCATAAACATATAAGACAGGAATGTTTGTATGGTAGGCAAGAACATAAACAAGTGGGATATTGAAGGCCCACATAAAACCTGAGTCCATGAACATGGTATTTCTGGTATCACCACCGGTTCTTAAAATGAAATAAGTTTGTGTATTAAACATATATAAGATAAAGAAGATTGACATAACAATCAAGAATTGATTTGCCAAATCAAGTGATTCCTTAGATACCTTACTATATAAATATGGAACAACTAATGTAAAACTGCTCATAAATACAGCGATAATTAAAGATAAATAAACCGAGAAGCATAATAGCTTATAGGCACTATCCTTAGCTTCTTCTATCTTATTAGCTCCTAATTTAGTACCTACAATAACCGTAGTAGCACTTGCCATGCCTGCAAACAAGATAAAGAATAAATCAGCAACCGTAGCACTTATTGAATATGCAGTATTCACGACAGCTCCTCTATATGAATAGAACTTAATTGTAGTTGTCATACCGATACTCCATAATAATTCATTAATAAGAAGTGGAATAGCCTTGACAATAATCTTACCAATCAAGTCTTTTTCAATTCTAAATAAATCAATTATTCTAGTCTTAAAATGATAATCACCATGTTTAATGCATAATAAGTAGATAAACATTTCAATGAATCGAACAATAATAGTTGCGATAGCGGCTCCTTTTACCCCCAGGGGTTCGAGCCCGAGGTGCCCGAATATCAAACAGTAGTCAAAGATAATATTCAAGACAACCGAAATCATTGATACAAATAAGGGTCTTTTAGTATCACCAGTTGATCTCATGGCATTTGATATTGGAAATGATAAACCGAGTGGTAAATATGAGAAACATGCTATTTTTAGATAATCACTACCACTTTGGATAATATCTTTATCATTGATAATAAATTTAATAATAAAATCTGATTTAAATAAGGCAAAGAAAAAGAAGATAAAGACAAATAAGTATGATGAAATAATTGAGAATCTAAATGATTGTCTCATATGTTCTCTATCATCTGCCCCATTGTATTGAGATAAGAAGATAATACTAGATACAACGATGGCATTAATTGCCATTTGAGCTATTGAATAATATCTATTAGCACTACTAACAGCACTAACAGCCACATCTCCTAACTCACCTACCATCAAATTATCGATTAGATTGACACTAGCAACAATCAATTGTTGAAGCATCAAAGGAATCGCAATGGTTAAACATTGTTTCATCAAATCTTTATCTTGTAACGTCTTTTTAAAATACCCTAATAACATTTATCACCTTTCAATATTACATATATGCACATTTTTAAAATCATTTGAATGTACATTTCTTTCTATAATTCTTGTCACATCGCTTATATAAACATCATATAAATTAGTTCCATCACTAATAACTAGTTTATTATTATCACTATACTTGATAAATGGATTTCTCTTAAGATACATAAGTGTTCTTTTACCATTTACCACATATGGATTAATCATTCCATTTCTCTTTATATAATTATTAATCAATTCATCTACATTGTTTATTTCACTAGAAAGAACAACAATATCACATCCTAGTCTTTTAACTAGTTCGTATGCATATGAATTCACGATGTTTAGTGTGTAGTAACCCACTATAGTCTTATCATCAACAAGTTTATCAAAACCACCTAGATCACAAATAATTCCATCACTATAATCGCATTCAGGATTAATCACTTTTAATTTATCTTCGTTGATGGTGATATCCATTGTATTAATATCGGATTTAATATCATTATCTATCATAAAAGGATTAGCGCTTCTCTTAAAACTATTAAGTATAAATTCTTCAAAATGTTCATAGAAGTTTCTACGTATATTATTCAACATTGACTTAGGCATAAAGGAATTGCCTACTTCACCTTCAAACTTATTAATCACAAAAGGGCTATTATCCATCTTAGAGAAAACATTTTCTAAATCAGTTATAGATATAGGAGCCTTCATAGCTTCTTGAGGTCTATCATCAACTATTTCTTTAT
>CAKUTY010000133.1 GCA_934692455.1 uncultured Erysipelotrichaceae bacterium | reverse complement strand
GGGTATGGTTACAATGTGCAAGAATTAATCGACATCTTCGCAGAAGAACTTGGCGTCAATTATGATGAAAAGATTGTTCTTGTAGGCTGTGGTAACCTAGGTAAAGCCCTACTTAACTATAATAAGTGGGCCGATGTAGTAGGCGAAATCGTTTGTGCATTTGATAAGAATCCAGAAAAATGCAAGGTTAAGATTCCCGTTTACAACATTAATGAAATTAAAGAAAAAAGACCAGAAGGCTGTCGTATTGCGATACTTTGTATCTCAGAAGATGTACAGAATACAATCGATTTACTAGCCGAAGCTGGTATTAAGGGTATTGTAGATTTTACACATGTTCACTACAATACACCAAATGGCGTTATCATTAGAAGCGTCGATGTTGTTTCAATGATTCAAGAGTTAGTCTTTGAAACAAATGCAGAAAATAAATAGGGGAAAGAGATTATGTTAGATTACTATACAATTAGAGAATTATATGAAATTTCAAACTCACCAAACCATATTGAAAGAGATCAAATCGAATATGTTGAACTTGATGGTTGGGTGAGGACAAATAGAGACTCAGGTCAAATTGGTTTTATTGAACTAAACGATGGTACATATTTTAAAAATGCTCAAATCGTTTATCATGATGATTTAGACAACTACAATGAAGTAAGTAAGATGCTTACAGGCACAAGCATTAAAGTTACAGGTAAATATATTTACACTCCTGACAATAAGCAACCTTTTGAACTAGTAGCAACTTGTATTGAAATTCTTGGTAAGTGTGATGATACTTATATCCTACAAAAGAAAAGACACAGTTTTGAGTTCTTAAGAGAATATCCTCATTTAAGACCTCGTACAAATACATTCTCAGCTGTATTCAGACTTAGAAGTGTCCTTTCAATGGCAATCCATGAATTCTTCCAAAACCAAGGCTTCGTTTATGTTCATGCGCCAATTATTACTGGTAACGATGCTGAGGGTGCTGGTGAAGTATTCACAGCTACAACAAGAGAAGATGGCAAGTATGATGAAGACTTCTTTGGCAAGCATGCATCTTTAACAGTATCAGGCCAATTACATGTAGAAGCATTCGCGATGGCATTTAGAGATGTTTATACTTTTGGCCCTACATTTAGAGCTGAAAATTCAAACACAAAGACTCATGCTTCTGAATTCTGGATGATTGAACCAGAAATTGCTTTTGCAGACTTAGAAGATAACATGGACTTAATCGAAGATATGATTAAGTACTGCATTGATTATTGTATGGAAAATGCACCTGAAGAAATGAAGTTCTTCAACACAATGATTGATAAGACTTTATTCGATCGTTTAAATCATGTTAGAAATTCTGAATTCAGAAGAATGACTTACACAGAAGCTATTGATATCTTATTAAAGGCTCCTGTTAAGTTTGAAAATAAAGTTGAATGGGGCATTGATTTAAATACTGAACATGAAAGATATTTATGTGAACAAGTGGTTAAGGGTCCAGTATTCTTAACTGACTATCCAAAGGATATCAAGGCCTTCTACATGCGTGCTAATGATGATGGTAAGACTGTAGCAGCTTGTGACTTGTTGGTACCTCATGTAGGTGAACTTGTTGGTGGTTCACAAAGAGAAGAACGTTTAGAATTACTAGAAAAGAGAATGGATGAACTACATATGGATAAGTCTACTCTTGATTGGTATTTAGACCTAAGAAGATATGGTGGTTGTAAGCACGCTGGTTTCGGCTTAGGTTTTGAACGTATGATGATGTATCTAAGTGGTATGGAAAATATCAGAGATGTGCTTCCTTATCCTAGAACTCCAAAGAACTTAATTTATTAATATGTTAATTACAATCAATTCTGGCACCGTTTATTTCGGTGCCAATGATGTATTTGAGGACATCGACTTTGTCATAAATGAAAATGAAAAGATTGCCCTTGTCGGCCGCAATGGCTGTGGTAAGACAACTTTGTTAAAGGTTCTTACAGGAGAGGTCACTCTAAGTAAGGGTAATCTCATTAAGCCTAACAAACTAAAGGTAGGTTATCTTAACCAGAACTCACTTATCGATTGTCATAATATCGTAAGGGATGAAATGCTTACCGTATTTAAGTCTCTTTTAGATATGGAAGAGGAATTGAGTAATTTATCGGAAAAACTTAAGACTGATCATTCTGATAAGCTAATCAATGAATATAGTAAGCTAGAAGAAGAATTTAAGTCTAAGGGTGGTTATACTTACAATTCTGAAATGGAAACGATTCTATTTGGTTTTGGTTTCCATAAAGAAGACTTAGACAAGAATATCGCATCTTTTTCAGGTGGTGAAAAGACTAAGTTGGCATTCGCAAAGTTACTTTTAAGTAAACCTGATTTACTTTTACTAGATGAACCTACTAACCACTTAGATTTAAGCACTATTGAATGGTTGGAAAACTATTTAAGTAAATATAAAAAGGCAATTATCCTAGTATCCCATGACCGTATTTTCTTAGATAAGATTGTTAATTCGGTTTATGAACTAGAATATGGTCATCTTAAGAAATATGCAGGCAATTATTCTAAATATGTTGAACAGAAAAAGGCTGATTTCTTAAAGGATTCAAAGGCTTATGATCGTCAACAAAAGGAAATCAAAAGGTTAGAAGAACTAATTGAGAAGTTCCGCTATAAGAAGAATAAGGCAGCTTTTGCCCAAAGTAAGATTAAATATCTAGACCGTATGGATAAACTAGAAGATCCAAAGAAGGCTGATACTAAAGCTTTTAAGGCATCTTTTAAATGTGCTGTTAAGGGTGGTAAGAGTGTTTTGAATATGGATCACTTTAAAGTTGGTTATGATAAACCTTTATTTGAAGTAACTCATGAAATCTTAAGAGGACAGAGAATTTGTGTGATGGGTGATAATGGCTGTGGTAAATCAACTTTACTAAAGACTATTGTTGGTCAAGTACCTCCACTTGGCGGTTATATGTTGTTAGGCCATCAAATTGAGATAGGTTATTTTGATCAAAATATCGCTGCTTACAAGAATGGCAATACCGTCTTAGAAGAATTATGGAATGAATATCCTGAAAAGGATATGTATGAGATTAGAAGTACCTTGGGTGCTTTCTTATTCTCTAGTGATGAAGTGTTTAAAGAGGTTTCTGTTTTATCAGGTGGTGAAAAAGTTCGTTTAGCTTTAGCTAAGCTTATGTTAAAGAACGCGAATTTCTTAATTCTTGATGAACCTACAAATAACCTAGATATTATTTCAAAGGAAGCCTTGGAAACAGCGTTAAATAATTATGATGGCACAATTTTATTTGTATCACATGACCGTTATTTCATTAAACAAGTAGCTACTTCTTGTCTTGTAGTAGAAGGCGATAAGTTGGTTTATTACCCTGATGGTTATAAGGATTATATTGATGCCAGATTCGAGCCAGCTACTAAGGATAGTCAACCTAAGGAAAAGGTTGATTTAAAGGTGGTGAAGGCTCGTCCTAAATATAATCTAAGAAAACTTGAAGAAGAGATTAGTGAACTTGAAAATCTATTGGAAGAAAAAAGAAACTTAAGATATGAACCTGAATATTATCAAGATTCTAGGAAGATGCAAGAACTGGATGAAGAAATTGATGATATTCATAATAAGATTCATGCAGCTGAAGAAAAGTGGGAGATTGCCATGGAAGAAAGTGAGAATCATTAATGTTTAATAATAAGTCTAATTTTGATAATTTGTATCACTTGGCATTAGATGAAAAAGAAAAGAAGTCTTTGTTTATTAAAGTACTTGTAATTTCAATCATCTTTTTATCATTAATAATCTTTAATGGCTTTAATCGTTTCTATGGCATGATGATAAATAGGGTGTTGATTTTTGTCTACATCTTACAAATTGTCGATTTGTTATCTATTTATTCAGGCCTTTATACCTTATTTTTCTATAATAAATACTTAACTGATAGAGATATTAATAAGTCTCTTAATAAGTTTCCTACTTATACAAATTTATTAATGATTTTAAATTCTATTAGTATTGTTTTAGGAATTGCTTATGTGGTTAGAGAAGGTTTCCATAATGACATAATAGAATTTATCTTTTTCTTGATAATCAATATCTTAATGATTGTATTGAGTTTCTATTTTAAGAAGACTATCGATAATGTTTACGTTGAAAAGAATAAGGAAGAGGAGTGATTATGC
>CAKUTY010000132.1 GCA_934692455.1 uncultured Erysipelotrichaceae bacterium | reverse complement strand
TGCACAGAAGTCGGACTTGCTGAAAAATCCAAAGCCACAACAGGGCAAAAGTAGGATGATAAACCGGAATTTATAGGGGGTAACAGCAAAACTGATATTAGACATATCCCATGTAATATCATAAAAAGAATTACCTAGAATAAGACAAAATTGTCTGGTTAAAAACGTCGTTCTCTCACTTTATGACGTGGCATTTGTCGGGTAATCGATTTAAGATAATTTTGAAGGAGGTTCATCATGGCTGATAAAATCAAGATCGGAGATTTCTTAAGGGAGTTAAGAAATGAAAACAATTTAACTCAAGAAGAAATTGCTGAAAAATTTGGAGTATCTTCCAGAAGTGTTTCACGATGGGAAAACGGAAATACCCTGCCAGAGTTAGGAATATTAGTTAATTTGGCAGTATTCTATGGAGTTGATATTAAAGAGATTATTGATGGAGAAAGGAGAAGTGAGAACATGGAAAAAGATGTAATTGAAACTCTAACCAAAGCTGCTGATTATGCAAAAGAAGAAAAGAAATATGCGATTAAGGCCAAGACAATGTTCGTAAGTGTAGGAACATTATTGATTTTTTCCATAGTTGTTTTGTTGGCATGGTTTGCTAAGTCAGTTCCATTTACAACTGTTTCAATGAAAGATATTTCAGTGAAGTCTGTGTATCGTTATGAAACAAAGGAAGGATATAAGTACTTTGTAATGTATGAGGCCCCTAATTATATTGAACCTACAAAAATAAAATATTCCTATGAAGAGGGTGCAACGTTATCTATAAATATGCAGAGAACGATGCTATCTTCTATTAATCCAGATTTACCAACTTCAATAGATATTATCGTTTACGAATGTGGTTGGGAGAGTAACGACAACGGAGGACGTGATTTTTCAGACTTTGATAAAGTAACATTTGCTGGTAAAGATATTTGGGTAAAAGATAACAACTCGAATGATATAGTTCCAGAATATGTATTGGAATATGAAAAATATGAAAGTATGAATAGTGAAATAACTGGTTGGGTTATCGAAGAAGAATATTTACAAGCATTTTACCATGATGGTTCATCTATAAAATGGGATTATGATGGCAACACTTTGTTTGATAACCGATAGTAATATTGGGGTTAGATTTTTATTTTGAAGTACAACAAATTACGGTTTATCGGGGAGATGGCAAAGCCAGTTGAGCCAGTCAACGGTCAAGATGAACGACACATAAATGTGTCGCCGTTGACATTCCCACCCATCTCAATTTTTGGAAAAGAAATGCTCCATAATTAGAAAAAGAGAAATTATGTCTTAAAAGGTATCATCTAAAAAGCATACAAAACAGCGGTTTGATAGTTATGCAAATCAAAACAATCCTAATAGTAGGGCTTATAAGGTTAATGTTGATAATCACAATAAGTAGGTATCTACAAAACGTAATATTGAAATAGATGGTTTCAATAAAGTGATATATTCGATCAATCATCATTAATTTAAAAGGCTGTCTAACCTTACGAATAGACAGCCTTTTATGATGATTATTGAGCTCTAGACATTGCTTCCTTATAGTCTGGAGTAGATGTGAATACATCATACTTATAAGGATTCTTCTTAGCAGCTACTGATTTCTTGATGATGAAACCAAGAACAATAACATTGATCGCAAGTGCTAGTACTGCGATAACACCTTGCATATGTGCGTTACCAAGTACAGGTGTTACACCTGCTGCAGTTGCAGCTTGAATTGTTCCTTCTTTATATAATACTGGAACAACTGAGAATCTTGAGTTGTCTTGGAATAGTGGAAATACTTGCGCAAACATACACCAGATAGCTAGAGTGTTTGCACGGTTTTGAATCCAACCACCTTTGTTCCATAGAGCGTTGGCAAATGTAGGTGCTAGTAATAGGGCAAGACCACAATACCAAGCGTGTGTTGGAAGGTTAAGGTAAGTATATTCGAAGTTCCATACATCGTATGCTAAGATGTAAACCCAAATCATATCAGGCCATAACATATCTTTTTCATCACTTGATGTATAGATGCTCCACCAACCTGTCATACAGAAGATGTTGATGATACCTGCTAGACCGTTTAATACGTTCCACCAGCCACCATATAGCCATACGCCTTCTGATGAGTACCACCAGCCACCAGCTAGAGAACCAGCTCTAATTGCACTTTCAAAGTCACTAGCTACAGCGATAAGAATATTAATCGCAACAATCGCAAATGGGAAGCATTTGAACCACTTAGCCTTGCCAAGTTTGCCCCACTTGTATTTGATTACCATAAAGCCAATACAACCAGTTGCGGCAGCATATAGTTTAGCATAGTGGAACCATGAGTTCATGTGAACATAAGTGTCGTTCTTTAATGCCCATTCAGCTCCATTTTTTGCGCCAATGGCAATCGCAATAAAGTAAATTGATAATCCTAATAATACAACGCCGAAGATGCCAATTCCGCCCCATTTAGTTCTGGCAATTTCGTTTGTGATTATTAGTCCTAGGAAAACTAGAAGCCAACCTAAAAGTTGCCAACCACAGGTTTCCCCATAAAGTTGAAATAACATAATAAACCCCCTTGTATTTCAATACATACTATGTTACTCCTTTGTGAAATGTTAATCAATTACTTTTTGGCAATCTTCTATCAAACAGTTTTTAAAAAATTGGTTTATAATGTTTCCCATGAAAAAGAAAATCGGATTAGACATTGGTTCTACTACTATTAAGTGTGTTGTGCTTGATGAAAATGATCAGATCATTTATTCAAGTTATAAGAGACATATGAGTCATATCTTAGAGAAGAGTATTGAACTTTTGACTTATATAAAAGATGAAATATGTAAAGGTGATGAAGTTATTTTATCTATCAGTGGTTCGGCTGGCATGGGTTTAGCTGAAAATGCTGGTGTTAACTTTGTCCAAGAAGTATATGCGACTAGACTCACTTGTAAAAGATTGGCTAAGGATACAGATGTAGTCATTGAACTGGGTGGAGAGGATGCTAAAATCTTATTCTTAACTAATGGTGTTGAAGTTAGAATGAATGGTACTTGTGCTGGTGGTACTGGTGCTTTTATTGACCAGATGGCAACTTTATTAAAATTGGATGCTGATACTATGGATAAGGAGGCTTTAAAGGCTGAGCGTACTTATACAATTGCTTCTAGATGTGGTGTCTTTGCCAAGAGTGATGTACAACCTTTAATTAATCAGGGTGGCAAACAAAGTGATATAGCAGCTAGTATTTATCAGGCTGTTGTTAATCAAACGATTGCGGGTTTAGCCCAAGGTAGACCAATAAAAGGTAATATCTTGTATCTTGGTGGTCCTTTGACTTTCTCAAAGTGTTTGAGAAATTCTTTTGATAAGACTTTAAATGTAAAAGGTAAGTGTCCTGAGAATTCCTTATTATATGTCGCATTAGGTGCTGCTTATTATAGTGACCAGGTTGTTGACTTAAATGATGTATTAAATAAATTAAAAGAATATTCAAGTGTGGCAAGTTATCAAAGCTTAGATCCTTTATTTAAAGATGAGGAAGAATATAAGGAATTTAAAGAAAGACACTCTAAGGATAGGGTAGAAGAAGTTTCTTTTGATGACTATAAGGGTAGTGTTCATATCGGTATCGATAGTGGTTCTACTACTATTAAGATGGTTGTGGTGGATGAAGATGATAATCTTCTTTATACTTGGTATCAATCTAATGATGGTAGTCCTGTTAAATTAATTTGTGATCAATTGATTGAATTATATAAGAAGCATTCTGATATTAAGATAGCTAGTGTGACAAGTACTGGGTATGGTGAGGAACTAATTAAGAATGCGATTCATGGTGATTTTGGGGTAGTTGAGACAGTTGCTCATTTTACAGCTGCTAAGCATTTCTTGCCTGATGTTGATTTTATTATTGATATCGGTGGCCAAGATATGAAATGTTTTAAGATTGAAAATGGTGCTATTTCCAATATCTTCTTAAATGAAGCATGTTCTAGTGGCTGTGGTTCTTTCTTACAAACTTTTGCCAGTGCCTTAGGCAGTGATGTAGAAACTTTCTCTAAGTTAGGCTTGTTTGCGAAGCATCCAGTAGACTTAGGTAGTAGATGTACAGTCTTTATGAATTCTTCGGTTAAGCAAGCTCAAAAGGATGGTGCTTCTATTGAAGATATTTCAGCAGGTCTTGCGATATCTGTTGTTAAGAATG
>CAKUTY010000131.1 GCA_934692455.1 uncultured Erysipelotrichaceae bacterium | reverse complement strand
AGAGATATCGCAATGGCCCTAGTAAAAGAAATAGACGACAATCGTTTCTTAATCAGTGAAAAAGATGCATCTTTGGCTATTATCTCTCACGATAATAAAGCACGTGATATCTTCAATAGTTTAAAAGATGAGCTACAATTAAATGGTGGCGGTGCTCCATTCTGTGTAACTGCATCTTCTAAATTAAGTCATGATGAATTATTAGAAAAGTTAAACAATCTATAAAAACAGGCAAAGGGGCAAATAAACGCCCCTTTTTGTTATAAACTAGATACCTTTTCCCACTACATTAATATAAGTTGGAACTTCACTAATCTTAGGAATCTCTGAAGTATATCCATCATACAGCAAGTCTATACTATCAGTATGATAAGTAACCACATATTCATCATCACCAAACTTTACATCATACTTATTCGAATCACCAATTCTCTTTAAAGTGCCTTCTTCTAATTCACCAAACTGAACATATCTTTGTGCCTTACCATCTTGAGTGAATACAAAATGGACACATTCAGATGGCATATTCATTGAGAAGGTACCCACAATAGTCTTTGGATTATTATACTTATTGAAGTCATCCTTCTCTTTCCACAACAGAGATAACACAGTCAAAAGTCCAACGCACAAGCATGAAACCACAATAATCGAGATCTTCTTTTTCATTGATTTTCCCTCCTCTTATTTACATCTTCATTGTAGCAAAAAAAATGCAGAAATAAACATTTTAGAAAAACGGGGGCAAAATGATACCTAAATCTTGAGAAAAACGGGGCAAAATAGTGTTTAAAAGTCATGAAAAACGGGGCAAAATCATAATTAAGTTTCCTTGGAAATAAAAAAGCTCTAAACCTTATAAGTTCTAGGGCACAAATAACTATCTGGTGGAGATGAGGGGGATCGAACCCCTGTCCAAGAATAGTCCCACATTCAGACTTCTACAGTTTAGTTTAGCTTTTAAATAAGACAATACAAACGGCCTAAACTACCAAGTATTGAATTTGCCTTTTCGGTTTTCGGATTGAAAGATAAGGCTAACTTTCTTCACCTAGTTTGTGTTTACGACTGATTGCTACAAACTTTGCAATCAGAAGCTGCTTTGGGAGCTAACGTCGCTCAACCGATTAAGCAAATGCTAATTCGTTATTGCCGAATAATTTTGTTTGGTTATAAGGTAACCACTCCACTGCAATCCAAATCCAACATAAACCTGTCGAAACCAAGACATCCCCATGTTTTATTTGTATTCTAAATTATACACTTTTAACACGTTAACGCAATAGTCTATTCACAACACAATTTTATGATGGATAATGTTTGAGATTGTATTTGTGACCTCAAACATTATCGTAGTTCAAAAGAACATAAAATAATACGGGGAGTTATATAACTCCCTGCTTATCAATGTTCATCTCTTTATGGAATTAATTCCAAAGGCTAATGGAGGCCTTCTTCGTTGTTATTATATTTACTATTGTTATTAATAGCAAGCACTAAATGCTGGTCTCATTTCTTCTATTTGTCCATGTGATAGTCCATATTTTCTTGCGATTATTTCCCAATTCTCTCTTACAATTTTTAGAATTTCATTCACATATTTCTTAGCATCTTCCTCAGTTATACCAAATCTTGTAGCCGTATTTAGTGCAAGTTCTATATCAATACTATTATTGTTTTCATCAACATTTAATGATAGTTCATCGCCATACGGAACTGGATTTACATCATAAAGTGGCGATAAAGTCCAACCTTTGTTTTTAAAGATAAACGCATGATTTCTTAGATGATCATCAATATTAGAAACAGCCATATTAAACACAATACGCTTCCACAATTCAATTAAATCTTCTTTAGCCTGTATACCATTTGATTTAATAAAATCAGCAATATCAAGATAACTGCTTCCATCTTCTGCTGATGCACCATCGGTTTTTCCAAGAAGCGTCATGGCAGACGCAAAATGAATACGTTTATTTTCTATACGGTCAAAACGTTTTACTAAAAAAGTACTTCCAAACGATGAAAATTTTTCAAGCTTTGCCTCCGGTACATTTAAGCCACAAAGAAGTGCCAAATCATGTACAACCATTTCCCATGCTCCAGTATCATTTTCATCATTTCTGGAAGGAAACTTAGCTATCCATAGTTGCCCCTTTGTATCTACAACAGTTGCCTTTGGCCTAGCTCCACCAAGTGAAGATCCTGGTTTAATTAATTGAGTAAGCCATTTTTCTGACAAACCGCCCTCATCACTCTCATAATTTCTAGACGCTTCTTCCAAAGTTCTAAGTGTTGTCCAAGGTGGAGTAGCAGTATCTTTATCATCTGAAATAAAGGATCCTTCTTGATCTAGTTTAAAACGAATGCCACCCATTCTAGTTTCATCATACACGCCCAACAAATAATCGCTATCATATAATTTATTGGGCTTACGGCCTTCTTTTTGAGCGGTTATTCTCTCGCGCTTATTCATAAGAACTCTACCCCAACGATCTGGAGAAGCATCCGCAAACAAGCCAAATATATTTTTACCAGTTGGATATTGCCTACCAAGATAAGGCATAAGTTCAGGATCCAAAGTAAAACTTGCTTTGTTTCCTTTTAACCAGTCCTTTTCATATTCAAAAGAATAAGCTTCACCATCTTTTATTACATTCACAAAAAGTTTACCCATTAAGATTGGTTGATCAGCACTAAAATCATCATACACAAAAATTATTTTCTGTTTAGTCATCATCATAGTCACCTCTTAGAAGCGCGTTTCCTTGTAATCAAATCTAAATCCTGTAATTGTCTACCTAATTCATCATCCTTGGCAACAAGCAGTAAATCTTTATCCATGTTATTTAACGCATGCAAAACAGCAGCATAAATGCCCATCGCTACTGAAGGATCGCCCTTTTCAACCTTCCAAAGAGAAGCTCTACTAATACCTGCACGCTCTGAAACCAACTCAACAGATAAATCTCGCCTTAATCTAGCAAGTTTAATCTGTTCACCCATAGTTCTTAATATTCCCTCTGTTTTCGGAAGAATATTGTAAACTGCCTTTTTCATTTGCTTTTATACCTCTCTTATTGTTTACTATTATATACATTATCTATATTTTTGTCTATTTTAGTAAACATTAAATTATAAGAGCTCATCTTCTAATAGATATTTTATACTAGTTGGAATAGTCTTGCTTTTATCACTAACCAACAATGTGTCATATTTAGTTAAGGAAGCATCCTTGGAAAATATAAAATCAACAACTTCTCCACCATCGCTTTTTTCAACCGAAGAATCCTCTACTCTTAATGTTTTAGGAAGATATAGATTCGGGTGCTTATTACAATAATAACTCCTTTCAACCAAACCAAGAGTAAATTCTAAATTAGTAATACTTAGTTTATATACCACAGTTACTGTCTTCATTTCTTTAAGAATACATACATAGTTTGTTGTTAATTCAGGTAATCTTTTCAAGCATGGCAATTTCTTTTTTGCATTAACATATAAATGTCTAGCACTAAAATAGAATTGATTTTTTCCTAAAGTTTTGTTTCTTGCGTTTTTGTAAAATACTTTGGGAGAAAGTTTCGTTTCAACCCCAGTTAAATGAAGAAAATGTTTAATAGGAAAAGAAACCTCAAAGTATTCATCTCCATACACATACAAAAAAGTTTTTCCTACTAATTGACTGTATGTTTTAGCAGAATCAATAATTAATTCGCATATTAATTCTTTTTTATCTTTTAAAATTGTTTCTTACTTTATGAACGAAAAAAGTGCAGCTACGCAACCACACTCATAACTAACCATCAAAAGAGTTTTCTGCTGGTTGTCAGCCTTGGCATCCAGTTAAAATGCCTTAAAGACGTGGAAATCATTAAGTCCCCCACGTGGACTGTAACTATCTCTTAGCTACAAAGATGATACAAAATTAGTATCCGAATGGAATTTACCTGTTCCATTACCAGCACAACTTTTAACGATGCTCTTACATCGAGAATATTTCTATTCCCATACTCATTATACAAGAAATCAACCTTAAAATTTGATAATTAAGTGCTACATCCAAAAAGGAGCTCTCGCTCCTTAATGATCTATCTCTCTTCTCTAAAGTAAGACACACCCAAATGACCCGGTGCTTGATTTTCCTTTTTCTTCTTAGCAGAAACAACACACAATACCACAATAGTAACAATATAAGGCAACATCTTATAAAGATTTTGAAGATAAGTAACTCTTTCTACCTT
>CAKUTY010000130.1 GCA_934692455.1 uncultured Erysipelotrichaceae bacterium | reverse complement strand
TTAATTTTTCTTAAAGCTTTAAGATAAATAGGATATCTTCTCAAAGTAGCGTTTGGAGTTTTTTTCATCTTCTTTATTACCTTCTCTTTTCTAACTATTATATGTTAAAAGAACATATTTGTGAATATTTTATTTTTATTAACTTATAAAATAATAATCCCGTTTTCTTTAGCTAATTTTAATGTATATTCATCCCATAAAGAAGATTGAACCTCGCCGATATGTGCCTTGCCCATAAGTAACATACAAAGTCTACTTTGTCCGATACCACCACCTATTGTGTATGGTAGCTCATTGTTAAGTATCATTTGATGATATCTATAGCGCATTCTATCGGTATGATTAGATGTTTCTAGTTGATAAATAAGCGAATCAGCATCAACTCTTATACCCATTGAAGATATTTCAAGAGCACAGTCTAAGACTTCATGATAATAAATTAAATCCCCATTAAGTTTCCAGTCATCATAGTCAGGAGCTCTACCATCATGTGCTTGGCCATTGCTTAATTTATCACCAATGCCAATTATAAATACCGCCTTATGTTCCTTAGTGATTTCATATTCGCGTTCCTTAGAACTTAAATTTGGATATATATCAAGTAGTTCTTGACTAGTGATAAAGTATAAATTTTCAGGCAAATGAACCTTGATACTAGGATATTTAATTTTTAATGTAGCTAAAGTAGCAAGGATACATTTATGAATATTATTAACAGTTTTCTTTAATGTTTCTAGATTTCTGTCTTTCTTATCAATAATCTTTTCCCAATCCCATTGGTCCACATAAATCGAATGAAGATTATCTAATGCTTCATCTCTTCTGATAGCGTTCATATCGGTATATAAACCCTTGCCCATATAGAAGTCATAGTTATATAAAGCCATACGTTTCCATTTAGCAAGAGAATGAACTACACTGGCATCTTTGTGTGCGTAAGGAATATCGAAGCTTACTGCTCTTTCTACTCCGTTTAAATCATCATTTAATCCCGAATCACTTTCAACAAACAATGGTGCACTGACTCTTTTCAAGTGAAGCGCATCGCTTAAATGTTTTTGAAATGTCTTCTTAATTAAAGATATGGCCTCTTGGGTTTCGTATAAGGTCATATCTGATTTATAGTCTATTGGAAAATAAGTTTTCATATTCTAATCCTCAATTGACATTGAAGGTTTAGATGCTGTATCAAGTGGCACAAACTTTTGGTTATGATAGTAATGCCATGCAGCTACACCGATCATTGTTGCGTTGTCTGTACAATATTTAAGTGGCGGAAGGATAACTTCTACACCTTTAACTTTTTCGGTAACAAGTTCTCTAAGTCTAGAGTTACATGCTACACCACCGGCAATTACAAACATCTCACAAGGATATTCTTCAAGTGCTTTAATAGTCTTGTCTATTAAACAATTTAGGGCTGTTTCTTGGAATGCATATGCTAAATCAGCCTTGTTTAGTTCTTCGCCATTTCTTTCAAGTCTATTTACAAGTTGTAAAGAAGCGTTCTTTAAACCTGAGAATGAGAAGTTTAGACCATCAACTTTAGGTTTAGGTAGGGTGTAATTCTTCTTGCCTTCTTTTGCGAGTTTGTCTATTTTAGGTCCACCTGGATATTCAAGTCCTAAAACTCTAGCTACTTTATCATATGATTCGCCTACCGCATCATCTAATGTTGTCCCAACAATCTTAAAACTATTTTCATTTTCGATGTATACTAGTTCAGTATGACCGCCACTTACTACAAGAGCCATCAAGGGATATTTTAATGGTTGTAGTAGTTCGTTAATAAAAATATGACCTTTTAGGTGGTGCACACCAATTAAAGGTTTGTCGTAGAAGAATGCTAATGTTTTGGCAGCAATACCGCCTACATGTAAGGAACCAATTAAACCCGGTCCCATTGTATATGCTATTGCATCCATGTCTTCTACTTTTTCATTTGCTTGTTTAAGTGCTTCGTCTACTATTGTTGAGATTTGTTCAACATGCATTCTAGAAGCAACTTCAGGGATTACACCGCCAAAACGAGCGTGAACATCAATTTGACTAGTTACCACACTACTCAATATATTTAATTCTTCATCAATTATCGCGCAAGCTGTTTCATCACAACTGCTTTCAATCGCTAAAATCTTCTTCATTTAATCCTAACAATCCTTTCACCATATCAAGACAATCCTGGCCTTCGCCATAATAGTCTTTTCTTGTTCTTGTTTCGATAAAGCCTAGTTTTTTATAGAGATTATAGGCTTTTGTATTAGTTGTACGCACTTCAAGATGCATAAATTCACATTCTTTTAAAATAGCCTCTCTAATAACTAACTTTAATAGTTTTTCTCCTAAGCCTTGTCCTTGATATGTTTTGTTTATCGCAATATTTACTAAATCGCAATTTTCAAACATGAACCAAAGTCCAGCGTAGCCAATGATTTTGTCTTCATCTTTTAATGCATAATAAATAGAATTTTCATTATCTAGGTCTTCTTTAAAATATTTATAAGGCCATGGGTCTGAAAATACTTCATTTTCAATCTTGATAACTTCATCAAGATCTTTAATATCTAGTTGCTCAAAGGTCATCTGTAATATGCTGTACTTTCTTTTAAGTATTCAGGAGCTAAATGGTTGATATTTTCAACTTCTTCAAATAAATTTTTGCAAGCTAGGAAACACTCTGGAATATTTGGTGCAACGTCTTCTTTACCAACAAGGGCACCATCTAAGACAATATTGTAATCTTTTGTGTCGATATCTTTAAGTTCCATTGCACAATCTTCTAATAAACAATTTTCCTTATCGTATACGCCTACATACGCTCTGTTTGCTCTGGCATCCATAATCACCATTGTTTTTTCATGGTTACCAGCGTATAGTCTTAATGTTGAAATTGTATATAACTTAATGTTCTTAACTTGGCATAAGACTTTTGCGATAGTCATTGCAATTCTAACACCTGTATAAGAACCAGGACCTTTCGTGATGCACATTGCATCTATATCTTTCTTATCAACTTTTGATTCATTGAATAATTTGTCTAAATAAACAAATACTTCTTCCGATTGCCTTTTAAAGCATTCGAAAGAGATTGAATCGATGATCTTGTCGTCTTCCATTAGGACAAGAGTTAAATATTTATATGCTGTATCAATACATAGTGTTAACATTCTTTAACTAGCTCCTTATATTTTTCACCAATTGGGTTAAGAGTAATTTCTCTAGTATTATCATCAATATATTTAAAAGATATTTCTAAGTATTCATTTGGTAAGTAATCTTGATAATAAACAGGCCATTCGACAATCATAACTCCTTCGTCAAGATATTCATCAAGACCCAAATCATATTCGCAGCCTTCTAGTCTATAGGCGTCAATATGATATAGCTTAAGATCACCGTCATAGATTTTTAAAATAGTGAATGTTGGTGAATTTATAACCTCCTTTATATTAAGTGCTTTACCAATACCTTTTGTAAAGGTAGTCTTGCCTCCAGCTAAATCACCAACTAAAGTAATACACATTCCTTTTTCCAATTTTTTGCCGATCTTATATCCTAGATCGATAGTTTCTTTTTCACTTTTACTTAACATGTACTCAATTATAGCACTTGTAATGTTAAAATGTTTTTATGTTACCGGATAAGTATTTAAATGCGATGAAATCGCTGTTAAAAGATGAATATGATGATTATTTAGCGTGTTTTGATAGTCCTCAAATCCATAGTTTGAGAGTTAATACCAGTAAAATTTCTGTTGATAGATTTAAAGAAATCTTTCCATATAATTTAGAACAAGTTCCTTGGTGTAAGGATGGATTTTATTTTGATGATTTGAGTATTTCCAAGCATCCATATTATTATGCAGGTTTGTATTATCTACAAGAAGCTAGTGCGATGTTGCCTGCCGAAGTTTTGCCGATTGAAGAAGGAGATATAGTTTTAGACGCGTGTGCTGCTCCCGGTGGCAAAAGTCTTAAATTGTTAGATAAGTTAAATAATACTGGATTGTTGGTTTCTAATGATATTTCAATTTCTAGAGCTAATGCGTTATTAAGAAATATAGAAAGAGCTGGGTTTTCTAATTATTATGTTATTGCGAAAGATATTATTGAATTAGAAGAACATTTTCCAAAATATTTTGACAAGATTCTATTGGATGCTCCTTGTTCTGGAGAAGGAATGTTTAGAAAAGATAAGGCTTTAATTGAATCGTGGAAAGAAAGAGATAGTGAATACTTTTCACCTATACAAAAACGTTTGATACAAGC
>CAKUTY010000129.1 GCA_934692455.1 uncultured Erysipelotrichaceae bacterium | reverse complement strand
GTCTTTAGATCCATCTTCTTAATCAATAAAGTAAATACTAAGTAATAAACAATAAAGTAAACAACACCAACAAAGACAATCATAATCCAGTTAGTCTTTGCGTTGCCTTGCATAATACCGAATAATGTAAGGTCAATTAAACCACCAGAGAAAGTCATACCAACACCAACTTTTAGAATATGCATAAGCATATAAGCAAGACCGGCACCAAATACATGAATGATATATAAAATTGGAGCTACGAATAAGAATGTAAATTCAATTGGTTCTGTAATACCTGTAAGCATAGAAGTTAAAGCTGCAGATAACAATAAACCACCAACAACCTTTTTCTTCTCAGGCTTAGCAGTATGATACATAGCCAAAGCAGCACCAGGTAAACCAAAGATCATTAGTGGGAACTTACCTGACATGAAACGAGTAGCTTCTGTATTAAACACAGTAGTTGTAGGATCAGCCAATTGGGCAAAGAAAATATTTTGAGCACCCTCGACAGTAACGCCACCAACAACGGCAGTACCACCAACGGCAGTTTGCCAGAATGGTAAATAGAACACATGGTGTAAACCAAATGGAAGAAGTGCTCTTTCCATAATTCCATACAACAAGGTACCAGCATAACCAGAACTTCTTACTAAATTGCCAACCGCATAAATACCTTCTTGGATATGTGGCCAAATAAAGAACATCACAATACCAACTACTAGATAAACAAGAGTTGAAATAATAGGCACAAATCTTGAACCACCAAAGAAAGATAATACTTGAGGCAATTGAATCTTATAGAACTTGTTATGCAAAGCAGCAACACCAAGACCTACGATGATACCACCAAAGACACCCATTTGTAGTGATTCAATGCCAACCACATTTGTAAGAGAACCAGCAGGTAATGAATCACCAATGCCTGTAATCTTTAACATCGCACTGATTGCAGTATGCATAACGAAGAACGCAACAGCACCAGATAATGCAGCTACTTCCTTTTCCTTCTTTGCCATACCAATCGCAACACCCATTGCGAAAATAATTGGTAAGTTTGCGAATACTACATTACCACATTCACTTAAAACTAATAGTAAACCATGAAGCAAAGTACCCTCGCCCAATACTGACTCTAGATGGTATGCCTCAATCATAGTTGCATTAGTAAATGATCCACCAATTCCAAGCAACAAACCTGCAACAGGTAGGATTGCAATCGGTAACATGAATGATCTACCGACTCTTTGTAGAACGCCAAAAATCTTGTCTTTCATTAAATTTTCCTCCCTTTCATTTTGGCTCTTTTTAAGGGAGATAAATAAAAAACATCAACCTTAAAAAGAATGTTAATCCTTTTAATAGTTGATGCTTGGTTTACCAATAACACGCCATTAATTTTTTAACATGTTTACTTTATCACATTTGAAAGCGTTTGTAAAACTATTTGACTTAATTTCTCTAAATCTTTTTCATCAGGATGACTTAAAGCCATATCAAAGTTATCAATTAAGGCATCGATATTAGGTGGACAATTGTCAGATTCTTTCATCTTCAAATAGCGTTCCCTAACACTACTTGGCATCTTCCCTTGGCACATATATTCGCCAATCACTTCATTGCTAGAATCAATATTACTCTTTACATTTGTAAGAATTCTATCAAAATAAGCCTCACTACCACCAAAACCACAGGTTCCAAATAAAAATATCTTTTTATCTCTTAATAATTTAAGATACTCTATAGTTTTAGAATCCGCAGTGCCCTTATCAGTCCAAAAACCTACAAAGACAATATCATTATTGTCATTATCACATGGTAATACTTCCCTTATAGTATCAGCCAATAATTTGGTATTACCAGTTAAACTGTTATAAACAACTGTATACATTATTACTTCTCCTGTACTTGCTTACCACTTTTATGTTCGATACTAATTTCATACATTTGCACAAACTTAGAATCTTCTTCAATCACTTTATCAACCAAATCAACATTAGGATAATACTTCATCATAAAAGTCTTTAACACTTCATTATTTGTATCTACAAGATGACATCTACCAAAAACTACTACACTTTGTACATATGGTGCCCACTCTAAATCCTTGATGCTTTCATTGCCAAAGACAGTGAAACATACCTTATCACAAGAATTTAAACAGTCAACCTTATATCCTGCCTTAGCTCCATGAAAATAAATCTTTTGGTTAGCTTCATCATAATAATAATTAACAGGAATGGCATATGGATAGCCATCTTCACCATTCATTGATAAAACACCTCTTCTACAACTACGTAACAAACTATCAACAGCATCCTTATCAATTTCATTTTTAATCTTTCTAATTTTTCTAAACATCATAATCCTCTTCCTAGCTCATAAGCTTTATTCTTAATATCAACAAAATCATTAACACTACCTGCTTCATCTATACCACCACCAGTAACGATACCTTTTAATTCTGCATTCTCAAAACAATCAACCCAACCACTTAAACCACTATAAGCCTTATCAAATGTTGTATCACCATCATCTGCAGCTGTGGCAATCATATAAATATCTCTAAATTTATAATCACTTGTATATAAAGGATTAAGTCTATCCAACAATGTTTTCATTTGACCAGACATCTCATAATAATAGATAGGTGTTGCATAAACGATCACTTCAGCCTCTTTTACTTTAGCCATAATATCAGCAACATCGTCCTTTAATACACACTTATTAGTCTTTTGACATGACATACAACCAATACAATATTTAATTTCCTTTCCTTTTAAAGAAACATATTCAACATCTAACCCAGCATCCCTAGCACCTCTTTCACACTCTTTTGCCAAGATATCTGAATTACTATTCATTCTTAAACTTGTAGATATAATTAATACTTTCCTCATTACTCAATCCTCACTTTTACCGGATACAAGGTAATCTTACCCTTACCTTCTACTTTATACCAACTACCCTTTTTAAGTTTAATCTTCTCAGTTACACCATGAGTGATATATCCAACAACATATTGTTTATTAGTTTCAACATCTGTAAAAACTACACTTGTATCACTATCACCACTTACCTTTATTGTGCTTAGTATTGGTTGAATCTCTTCTGATCCTGAAATCGTAATAGTATTACTATTCTCGAAGTTCTTATAAAACAATATGCCTCCAACAATCAATACTAATAGAATTATCTTCTTCATAATTTCACCATCATCCAATCTATAGAAGCATATTCTCCATTACTATATTTCATATTATCAGGCTTAACACCATATTTCTTAAAACCATACTTTTCATATAATTTAATAGCTTTAGTATTACTAGAAACAACCTCTAATTCAGCCTGCTCAAAGCCTGCTTCCTTTGCATATCTTAAGGCCGTCTCTAACATGATACTGCCTATACCAGAGCCCCAATATTCTTGATATAAGGCAATAGCCATATCACATCTATGAGCTAATCTTTTAAAAGGCCCAACAGGAGAAAAGGAACAATTACCAACATGTTTGCCGTTTACATAAGCCAACAACATCAACGCATTATCCATTCCTAAACACATATTTATAAAACCTTTTTCATCATCAACAGTAAGATTAATCTCATCTTCTTCTCTTAACAAATAAGGTGTTTCCTTAGTAGTTTTCTTTAAGTATTTAATCAAATCTTTTGCATCATCTTCACATGCACTTCTTAAGATTACTTTCCTACCTTGTTTATCAAAAACTTCAATTGGCTCAATTCTCATTTTAACTTCCTCTTAATAATCAAACATATAATTATCACTATTAATAATAATACTACCCCATATAATAAGATACCTGCATACCATAGCGTGGAGTAATAACTTTTATAATGATATACATTCCACAAGCACACCAATACAACTTCCTATTACGATATTAATCTTATCTTTGTTCATAATTAGATTATATAAAAATCCCCACCTATATAGATGAGGATGCTTAATTAAATGATTATATACATTAAAGTTCCAATAAGCGCTGTACCAAAGATTATCTTAATTGGATTTGTCTTGAACTTTCTTAGAATCACAAAGGAAGAAATAAACAATATCAATTCAATATAATGTATATTATTTAAGTGAATTTCTGAAAAAGTAGAAGTTCCAAATAAAGCTAGACAAAATAACATCAAACCAGCACTGGCAATCATTGCGACAACCGCAGGTCTTAGGGTAGTTAAGATATTCTTAACAAGTTTTAAATTTCTATATTTAGTATAGAAATAAGCTAAAGCTAAGACAATGATGAAACTTGGTAATACCGCACCAACTGTACAAATTAGCGCACCACTAAGTCCTGCCACCTTTTGGCCAACGAAAGTAGCACTATTTACCAAGATTGGTCCTGGTGTCATTTCCGCAATAGTTGTTAAATCGGCAAATTCAGCCATTGTTAACCAACCCTTACCCTCAACAACCCAGCTTTGAATCAAAGG
>CAKUTY010000128.1 GCA_934692455.1 uncultured Erysipelotrichaceae bacterium | reverse complement strand
ATTATAAAGAAGGCGCTTAAAATCCTCATAAACGTAAAACTTAAGAGGCAGCTTCTTTTCTTCATGCATTTCTTGAATATAAGCGATAGTTTCTTCACTTAATAATTTAAGATGCTCATCAATTTTAGTCTTATCACTTAAATAGATATCACTATCAAGATAATCTATTAAATGTTCCTTTTTGAAGTATGCATAGAAAAAGTATGACGATTGTTTAAAGACATCATTTAAAAGATACTCCATGTTTAACTCAAGTTCACCGCTTGTTAATTCAACATTTTCCTTTAAAAATTCTTTTTCCTCATTATTAAAGAAAACATCCTTCGCAAAACAAATAGTAACCTCATCATTCACCTCTTCACTTCTTTGCGTATTGATGTCAAAGAATCTGATTGAATCAATCACATCATCAAAGAATTCAATTCTAAAAGGCTTAGGATAATTAACCGAAAAGACATCCACAATATAACCTCTTACCGCAAAAGTCATCGGTGTTTCAACATGGACTGTCTTCTCATAGCCTAATTTTCTTAACTTTTCTATTAAATCTTCACGCTCTAAAATATCATCTTTCTTTAGATGAATAATACTATTTAATAAAACTTCCCTTTCAGGTAAGTGTCTGATAAATCCATAGGGTGATGTAACAATCACCTTAGGTTTAGAAGTAATAATTCGATATAGCGCTAATAAACGTTCGGCTCTATTCTCAAAAGATGTCGCAATTTCTTCGCTTCTTAAAGACTCTTCAGGTAAATAGCTTACTATCTCATCATCTTCAAAATAAGATACTAAGATATCCTTTAAGCGATTGGCCATGTAGTTATTTTCTTTTACTACAATCAATGGTTTATCACTAGCTAAACATCTCTTGCTGATGTTTAAAGCTTCTTCAACTAAAGAATTATACGCAAAAAAGGAATCACCATTGTGATTCTTCTTTTCTATTAAAGCTAATAATTCTTCATTCCTCATTTAGTTAAAATTACTCATGACCTTACTAAAATCATCATGATCCAACCAATAGATTAGCGCATCAGAGGCCTTATCTAAAGCTTGGTTGTATACTTCTAGGTCCTCTTTTTTAGTCTTACCTAAAACATAATCTACAACTGGAATCAAAGGATCTTTTCCAATGCCCACTCTAATTCTCTTAATATTAGAATCGCCCAATAAGTCAATGATGTTACGCATACCATTTTGACCACCACACGATCCACTTTGTCTAAGTCTTATCTTACCTACTGGTAAATCCAAATCATCATGAACTACTACCAAATCCTCTGGCTCAATACCAAAGTATTTCATAAAAGGTACAACAGCCTCTCCTGATAAGTTCATATATGTCAAAGGCTTTAAGATATAAATCTTCTCACCATTTCTATTAATCATTGTATAGTCAGCATTAAACTTATTCTTATCTAACTCTACATTTAATTTAGCTAATGTTCTATCAATCACCGCAAACCCTGTATTATGACGAGTATTCTCATACTTCTTACCAGGATTACCTAAACCAACAATCAATTTCATTGATTGGCATCCTTGTCATCAGATTCGTGCCCAGATTCGAGCCCAGGTTCGTGCCCGTCAGATTCGAGCCCAGGGTTTGAGCCCTCGGTTTTGGGCTCAAATCTCTCGTAAATCTCTAAATCCTTAGTAAAACGACTACCGATTAAAGTTTGAGTAAATTCTTTAATCAACTCATCATCACCATCATCTAGTGGTTCAGCCATATAAGCTAACAAAGAAGCTGCAATCTTTTTATAAATTCCAATCAAATTTTTATCATACTTATATTCATGGTACTCTCCACATAATAATACTTTTAAGAAATTGATACCTTCAACATCCTTTTCCAATAATGAAGAATATGCTGACTTGTAAACTTGATATTCGACATAATTACTCATTTGTTCATCATATAAACTAACCTTATCATTAATATGATTCATCGCATCAATCATGGTATTAGCTCTTGCCTTAGAAAGAATAAGAATTAACCAAATAAATACTTCGCTATTTAAGATGATCTTCTCCTTCACAAAGTTTTCACCCTCAAAGAAGATATCATGCATAAAATCAACGCCATCGACATCAGCTTCAACAAGCTCAGGAGCTTTGTCAAGATCCACATAAATCTTAATCAAAGTTGACTTAGCCTTTAAACAGGCATCAGTTTCAGTGCCCAAATAAGAAACTAGTTCATCATAAGCACCTTCCTCTTCCTTAAGAATCTTTGTATAAATATCGATATAAGTCTTATCCTTACGATATTGTCCTGCTTTCTTAAAATTTTTACTAAACATTGAAATTGTCAACGCAATTAAAATCACTAAAAATATTAAATCCATAAAATACCTCACCTATCTATTATAACTTGAACAAGTCATCATAATTCTTATTTATTTGAGCCAAGAAAGTTTCTTCATCCAGACCTCTTTCTTCCATAATCTTCTTTGCGGTAAATACCACATTAGAAGGCTCATTACGCTTACCACGATTGGGAACCGGTGTTAAATAAGGAGAATCCGTCTCAATAAGAAGCTTATCCAAAGGAATATTCTTCGCAACCTCTAAAGGTTCCTTCGCATTCTTAAAAGTAACAGGACCGCCAATAGAAATATAATAGCCAAGTTTCACAAACTCTTTCGCTAGTTCATACGACCCGCTATAACAATGTAAAACACCGCGACACGGATTATCCTTTAAGATTTGATAAGTATCACCTAAAGCCTCTCTAGCATGCACAATAACTGGCTTATTTAATTCATTTGCAATCTTAATTTGCCTTATAAATAATTCCTTTTGAGCCTCTTTAGTATCCTTATACCAGTGATAATCCAAACCAATCTCGCCAACCGCATCGCACTCTTTCATAAGCTCAACATACTTTTCAAACTCAGCATCTGACATATTAGTATATTCAGGATACACACCTATAGCCTTCTTAAAAGTAATGCCATCTCTTTTAATATTCAAAGATCTTTTATAGTCATCCAAAGAAACACACACTAGCATCGCCTTAGTAACCTTATTAGTTACCATACGATCTAATACTTCATCTAAGTCCTCTAAGTAACTATCATCATTTATATGACAATGAGAATCAAGATAATTCATCTACTTACCCAAACAGAAATTTCTAAACATATGATCGATTAGATCTTCCTGATAATCCTTTCCTACTATCTCACATAGATAATGGAATGCTTCCTCAAGATTCAACATTACAATATCAAGTGAAATCTCATCAATATCTACTAACATATTATCTAAACTCATTAAAGCCTTACGCATCAAAGAAATTTGTCTTTCATTATTCAAGATATCCTCATCAACCAAAGAAATATCTTCCTTATATTCATTATTCAAATAATCAACAAGCTCCTTAATATCATTATTTAAACACGAAATATTAATACCCTCATGTTTCTTTAGATCCTTCTTATTGTAGACAACAACACGCTTCTTATCACTTGTTAACTTCAATAATTCTTCATCTTGTTCATCGATATTATTACCATCAAGAACCATGATAACCAAGTCAGCTTCCTTTAAAGCTTCCTTAGACTTCTCAATACCAATTTGTTCAATAATATCTTCACTATCTCTAATACCAGCAGTATCAATTAAATTAAGAGTAATATTATCAAGCTTGACTACACCCTCAACTAAGTCTCTTGTAGTACCCGCAATATCTGTAACGATAGCTTTTTCTTTTTCTAACAAGGTATTCAATAAAGATGACTTACCAACATTAGGCTTACCCACAATAACCGTCTTAATACCATCTTTAACTACTCTAAAACGATCAGCCTTATTGATCATATCCTTCATCTCTTTAATCCACTTATTAATATGAGGCTTAACCAATTCATTAGTCATTTCTAAAACATCCTCATATTCAGGATAATCAATATTAACCTCGATTTGAGCAATAACTGTCTTAATCTCTTCCATCAAAGGACTAAGCAATCTTTCGATAGAACCATTAATACCCTTAATAGCACTCTTTGCCTGTAGATGATTTGTTGCGTTAATCAAATCATTTGTTGACTCAGCCTCAGACAAATCAATTCTTCCATTCAAATAAGCCCTCTTAGTAAACTCACCAGGCTCAGCAAGTCTTGCCCCATTTGCCAATATAAGATTAAGAATAAGACGTGTAACATATACACCACCATGACAATTAATCTCAGCCATATCTTCTCTTGTGAAAGACTTAGGGCCCACAAAGAAAGAGATTAAAACTTCATCAATCATCTCCTCATTATCAAAGATATGACCATACTTAATCTTATTGGCCTCAATTTTCTTAATATCACTTATCTTTTGGATAATCTTAAAAGTATCATCACCAGATAACCTTACAATAGATATAGCACCATCTTTAAGACTAGTACTAATCGCACATATAGTATCGTTTAACATGCCTTTAATTATACATTTTTCATTAAAAAAGAAAA
>CAKUTY010000127.1 GCA_934692455.1 uncultured Erysipelotrichaceae bacterium | reverse complement strand
CTGACCGCCTGATAAAGTAACACCTCTTTCACCAGTCATCGTATTATAACCATCTTTAAAGTTGGTGATATTCTCATGAACATCCGCAAAATTGGCTGCTGATTTAACCTTATCAATGCTCATTCGCTTGTTAGAAAAGGCAATATTTTCTTGAACCGTACTTGAGAATAAGAAGTTATCCTGTGGTACATAGGCGATATTGTCTCTTACACTCTTAATATCTAGATCCATGATATCTACTCCATCAATAAAGATTTGATTCTTTTCAATATTGTATAAACGTAATAATGAATTAACTAAGGTAGTCTTACCAGAACCAATCTTACCAACCACTCCAATTAATTCTCCAGGATTAATCTTAAAACTAATGTCTTTTAATGATTCATTACTGCCATCAGGATAGATAAAACTAAAATGGTTAAAACTTATTTCTCCTTTACAATCATCTAAACTAATAGGATTTTCCACATTATGAATCTCTTCTTCTTCATCTAGATAATCAAAGACTCTTTTACTTGATGATTTAAAACGAGAAAACATTTGTAAGATTTGTCCCATGGCAATCATTGGCCAGATAAGAACATCAACATAGCCAATAAAAGTAACTAGCTTACCAGCAGTTAATATAATAGAATGTCCAAATAAAACTACTGGATTTCCTGTTACATAGTAATAAACACAAGTTCCACCTAACCCCATCAACAAGGCAACAACGGCACCAATTAATAATTCGATACATACATCAAAGCGTACTGACATCATCGCAAAGTCAATGTTTACATCTGAATTTTCTTTAGCTACTTTAGAGAAAGCTTTAAATTCTTGGGCTTCCTTTACAAAGGCTTTAATTACACGAATACCTGTAAAATTCTCTTGAGTGAAATCAAATAACTTATCAAAACTCTTTTGTCTTTCAGTCCACTTATCACTCATAGCCTTTTCAACTTTATTGCCCCATACAATTAAAGCTAACATTGGAATAAGGGTAATCATAGTTAGAAACATATCTAACTTAATCATCTTATATAGCGCCATTACACCTAAGAATAAGGCATCGATGATCATGACTGTGCCCCAACCAGTGAAGTCACCAATAGCTTCAATATCGGTTGTAAAAGATGACATGATACTACCAACTTTATTTTCATGGAAATATCTTTGGGATAATCTTTCAGTCTTTAGAAACATATCATGTCTGATGTCTCTGTCAATCTTAGATGAAGCAACTAGAATAGTAAAACGCATGATGATTCTACCAATAAACAAAGTAAAGGCTACAATTATCAAGCTATAGACAATCTTTTTAATATCATCAAAAATAACGTTAGTATTTAAACTAACGATATCTACCATGTCACCTAAGAATTCTGGAATATATAATTGCACATAGTCAACAACTACATTGGCAATTACCCCTATGATAAATAGGATTAAATATCTCTTATAATACTTCTTCATTTAGTTAAATCCTTAATTACTTCACTACATATTATTAAGCCAACTACACTTGGTACATAGGCAATACTGCCAGGTATAGAACGTTTAGCGCTAACCTCTTCACTGCAGATTCGAGCCCTGTTTTGTGCCCCATTTTGAGTCCTTATAGGTTCTTCAGTCGAATAAACAACCTTAACATCCTTGATATTTCTTTTCTTTAGTTCATGCCTCATCACCTTCGCGAGTGGACACATAGAAGTCTTTGAAATATCACTTACTTTAAAAGATAGAGGATCTAAGTGATTGCCAGCACCTAAGGAACAAATAATAGGTGTTCCACATCTTTTAGCTTCTTCTATCAACATCAATTTGCCTGCCACTGTATCAATAGCATCAACTATATAATCATACTCCCTAAAATCAAACTCCCCTGCTGTCTCAGGAAGATAGAAGGTCTTATGGATATTTACCTTACAATTAGGATTAATATCAAGTACCCTGTCTCTCATCACTTCAACCTTATCTTTGCCAATGGTTGAATGTAGCGCAATGATTTGTCTATTAATATTAGTTAAGCTTACGGTATCGTTATCTATTAAATCAAGACTTCCAACACCAGTCCTGGCCAAACCCTCAACAACATAGCCACCAACACCGCCAACACCAAAAACAGCTACTCTTTTATTCTTTAAAAGACCAACTTTATCCTCGCCTAGTAATAATTCACTTCTAGAAAATTCATTCAGCATACTATATATTCTACACCTAAGATAAGCTATTATAAGGAACTTCTTATAAAGCTCCTATTTCTACTTCTCAATCAATTCCCAATGACCACTATAATCACTTCCTACATACGATATATTGTAATTTATTATTTTTCTTGAGTATCATCTTCGGTATCACCTTGAGTATCATTTTCTACCATTACCTTCCCCAAACAGTCATCGTTACCATTATCAACACGTTTCAAATCAAACTTTTTGACTAGTAATTGTCTTGAAATATTGTTATTTAGCTCTATTCCTTTTCTTTATAAGAAATTGAATCATTTGTTTGGTAAGCGTCACCTTGAGGGACACCTTGAGGGACATCTTGAGGGACACCTTGAGGGACACCTTCTGCTCCAGTCTTCTCCCAATGGCCACTATAACCGCTTCCTACAAATCTTAAATCATCAATTTCACTTAGAGCTCTTTGAATCGTTTTAACGCTTACTCCTGCCTTTTTAGCCAACATTTGTCTTGTATTTTATTATTCAATTTTGTTTCTTTTTTATAAAAGAAAGTAAATCATTTGGTTGATGAGTGGCGCCTTGAGGGACATCTTGAGGGACATTGTGAGGGACATCTTGAGGGACATCTTGAGGGACATTTTCTGCTCCAGTCTTCTCCCAGTGACCACTATAACCACTTCCTACATATCTTAAATCATCTATTTCTTTTATTATTCTTTCTATTGTCTTTAGGCTCACTCCAGCTTCATCAGCAATCTCTTTTCTTGTAACTCTGTCGTTATTTCTTACTTTCTTTTTAATAAAATCTATAAGTGAATTTTTGTCTTGAGCGACATCTTGAGCGTCACCTTGAGCGACATCTTGAGCGTCACCTTGAGCGTCACCTTGAGCGACATTTTCTCCACCAACTCTTTTAGTCGCAATCTTTTTTAAAGGGATTATTGTTTTGAAGGTGTTGCCTTCTTCAAATAATGGCTGTTCTTTTGAGTATAGTTGGGTGTACTTATAGGTATTTCTCATCCCTGAACCTAGTTCATCCGCAAGTCCTATCTCTCTAAACACCTTTGATATAGATGGATTTTTAGGAAAAGGTTCAAATTTGTGTAGATCCAAAGGGCCTATTCCATGAGAAAGATTACTATTTTCAATCACAATCTTTTCATCATCAATAATCATTTTTGCCGGAAAACCACTAGAATAGTCTCTATGTGCTAGTGTATTAGAAACGATTTCTCTAAGAATTCTATCTCTTGCGTTAACATTAACAATTCCATCCAAAACAAATAGATCATTCAAATGTTTCTGACCAAAAGAAATTAACCTTTCATAACTGTCAATCAAATTAGTTGTGATAACGTCTCTATCGTCATATCTATCTATATTTTCTACTCTAAAAATCGCATCAGTCTTATGCTGTGGCAAAACTGACATAATAGTATTTTCTTTTCCAAATAATAAGATAGCCGCCAAAGTAATCCCTTCTGTTTTTGTATCAGGATCAACCAAGATTAAATTCGCACTTCTTAAAAGTTCTTCATTATCCATACTGCCCCAAGCATGACTTTCATTTCTAACAACCGCCATTTTCCTTGCTTTTTCAATAACAGTAGAATCTAAGAAACTTATGTCTAAGTTTGGATATACCTTATTAACAAAGTAGCTGCTTTGTTTTCTTGCATACAATTTAAAAACTAAATCCGCATGATTGGTGATATTAATATCCCCTTCATAAGATCTATCAAAAATCCTTCCATTATGCCTATAGACTTGTGTTCCTTCAGGTACTCTAATATAGATTACTTTCTTACCATCAACGTCAAAAACCTCAGGTATAAGATAAAGAGGTGGATATAATTTTTGAGGACTATTTATACTGTTTGTAAAATCTTTAATAATCTTATCAACCCTATCTTCATTTACACCAACAATTTCCTTTTGATCATTAACTCCTAAAAATATATGACCACCATTCCTATTGCTAAAAGAGCAGACTGTATCAAAAACATCCTTATTTAAAGCTATCTTCGATTCTTTGAATTCCACATCAATTTTTTCACCTGTTTTTATCAATCTCCTTATTTCATCGACCGTCATTTTTTGTCCATTTTTATTCAGGACTTTTAGATTAAATACTTCTTCATCTTCCATTTAAATTTTCTCCTTATACTTCTTTATTGCCGTACAAAGAGAAAATTCCTTAATATTTTTAAAAATCATTAGCACACTTCTGCAAATATTGATTTCCATTTTAAAAAATCAGCGATACTTATACCACTGATTTTTATAATTAAATATTATCTATTTCTTTTTAAATACAATATATAGAATTAAACCAACATTACTAATAAAAGCAAGTCCAGCAATAGT
>CAKUTY010000126.1 GCA_934692455.1 uncultured Erysipelotrichaceae bacterium | reverse complement strand
CATTCTAGATACTGCATTAATCTTAGGAATGGCATTAAAAGACAAAGAATCATAGTCGACACTAGCACCATTTAAAAGTTTAATTTGATAGATATCACTTGTATTTAATATATTCATCATCTTCTTAAGAAGATAACGATTATAATTCAAAACACCTACCATATCACTAAGAATACTAAGGCCACCCAATACTAATGAATAATCATCTTCATAAAACAAGGTAGACAATAGATAACACAAGGCTCCTGCTGATAACTTATTAAAATCCTTATCTAATAAATTAGGATGAATAAAGCCATAACAATCAGGTGTATCAACATATTCATGGTGGTCAATTATCATTACCTTAATGCCCAATGAATTAGCTAAAGAAATAGAACTTGTAGCTGATACCCCATTATCAACTGTGATAATCGCATCATAATGATGTTTATGGGCGATAGACACAATCTTTTCACTTAAGCCATAGCCCTCATCAATTCTAGATGGAATATAGTAGCTATTATTGATCCCTAAGTGTTCCAACAATCTTTTAGTAATTGTTGTAGCACAAATACCATCACAATCATAGTCACCCACGATTAAGATGTGTTTATCTTTTAAAGTTAATAATTTATCTTTAAAGTCAAAAAGACTTTGATGATAGTTTATATTGTCAAAACGATCTATTTCTAGATCGCTTTTAGTTATATTGTTTATTAAATAAATATTATCTAATAAGTTTCCTTGATGATAACGATATTCCATTAGAAGATATAAAGTACAAGACCAATTACAGAAAGAATTAAAGTTAAAATATAGAATCTTTTTACTACAGTAGTCTCCTTATGACCCTTTAAGACAAAGGCATAATGAATTGGTGTATAAGAGAAAACACGCTTATGGAAGACTCTTACCGCAATCTGTTGTATACAAACACAGAACATTTCAATTAAGAAGACACCACCAATAAATAATAAGACAATCTCCGAATTAGTAGCTAAGGCGATAGATGCGAATAAGCCACCTAGTGCAAGAGAACCACTATCGCCCATAAAAATCTTAGCTGGGAAGTGATTGTAACATAAATAGGCTAATAAGCCACCAATGATACAAGATACTAAAATAAAGATATTATACTTAGCTGATAGAAGTAAAATTACTAAATAAGCTAATAAAGACAGAGTTGAAACACCAGCACACAACCCATCCATGCCGTCAGTAAAGTTAACCGCATTAGCCTCACCTAGAAACATTAAGATGATAAATGGTAGATAGATAAACCATGAAAGTTCAATAGTTTTCTTTAATAAAGGAAGATCAACCTTAAAGCTTAGCGAATCCTTATAAATAAGATAAATAATAATCGCAAAGATAAATTCAAGAATTAATTTAAGCTTTGGAGATAAACCTTCATTATTCTTTCTTAAGATGATTAAAATATCATCGCCAAAACCAACTAAACAAAATAAGATATATGATAATAAGACCATGTTAGCTAGTCTATCTTGAACATTTGACATGTTAATGACAAGATAAACAATTACTGGTATCACCACAAACAATAGCCCACCCATGATAGGAGTCTTTTGTTTAGTCTTATATTCTTCTAGTGCATATTCACTAACTGATTGATTAATGTTATGTTCTTTTAATGCCTTAATATAAGGTGGCATCAAGAAATAAACACCTAAAAAAGATAATACACAGCCTAAAATGGCCACTAAATAAAAATTCATACTTTAATACTTCCTATATTTATTCTTCGTCATCAATAATATCATCAGTCTTTGTATAAGTCGAAACATTTGAATCAATTAAAGACAAGTCGATAACTATTAAATCATATTTATCTACCGTTGTACCAGCACTAATTGACTGATTACCACAAATTCCCTGACCATTAACCTTTATATTCAAACCTGTAAAGTTGGCATATTCTACTATTTCCTTCTTTGTCCAACCTGTAAAATCAGGCAAAACAACATCACCATCAGTCCTTAAATATACCCTTGAGTTGGTATATACTTGTTCACCATTAGAAGGATATTGGTCAGTAACTGTATCACCATTTCCTATTTTAATAACTCTTAAATTATAAGAATTGTTTAAGATATCAGTTGCCTCATTAATATTCTTATTCAAAACATTAGGCATCTCTTCCTTAACCACATTAGTAGTCTTTAGAGTGTCCATATTAGAATAGCCAACCTCAGTTAAAAGAGCTACTCTTCTTATTAAATTCTTAATTGGAGTTGAATAAGTATGATTATAGTAATCATATGGTGAAACATAGGCAAAATAAATCATATACTTAGGACTCTCTGCTGGGAAAGCTAACATAACGGAAGTGATAGAATCATTAGAACCATAGCTACCGTTTGTGGCGATTTCTGAAGTACCGGTCTTAGCCATGATATTAACTTCATCAACCGCATAGAACTTAGCAGTACCACTCTTGTCACTTACTACCCTCTCCATTAAAGCTTGAATCTCTTTAGCAGTACTTTCCTTAATAGGAGTGCCTACTACTGTCTTTTGGCCCTGATAAACGACTTCATCATTTTCTTTGTCAACAACCTTATCAATATAATAAGGTTTCAACATCTCACCATTGCCAAAAATAGCTGTATAAGCCTGAACTAGTTGCAACATTGTAACACTGCTTCCCTGTCCATATGTTAAAGCTAACTTTTCACTTGGATACTTATAATTCTTAAGACCATTGGTCTCTAAAATACCATCGGTATCAACTAGTTTAAAGAAACCAAAGGCATCCAAATAATTAGAGAAGTTTTCAACACCTACATAATCAGTTAATAAAGTACTTGTGGCAACATTACTTGAATAAATTAGGCCATAGTCAAGCGGGATAGAGCCCCATGACTTGCCTGCTGCATTAGAAATACAACCATAGCTACTACCACTATATACACGATATGGGTTTGCACCATAGTAACAGAATGATGATGAATCAAAATAGGCATTACCATCATATACACCCATATCCATAGCTGCTGCATAGATAAAAGCTTTCATAACAGAACCAGGTTCATATGGTACTTGAGCACCGACGTTATTGTAGTCTTCAATATTTAATATGTTAGGATCAAAACTTGGATATTGACCCCAAGCCTTAATCTTACCTGTACTTATTTCAACTACTGTTCCCCAAGCTTGAGAGGCATTATTATCTTTCGCAACATCTTCAAAAGCCGTCTCTAATGCTTGTTGAATAGAAGAATCAAGTGTTGTATATACATCATAACCATTCTTGGCGGGAACCGTTTCTTCAAACATACCTGTTAAGATATAGCCATTTTTATCTTGTTGATAGATATGGCTTCCATCAGTACCACTTAATTCTTCATTTAAATAGCTCTCTAGTCCCATTTTACCCACTAGCTTACCAGATTCATCAGATTGGGCAAATCCAACCAAATATGGCGCAAAATAAGATGTAGAATAAACTCTTTTATATGATTCCTTAAAACCTATGCCATAGATTTCAGGGGTTGCAAGTATCTCATCTTTTTGTTCCTCAGAAATATTCTTACCAGTCAAACCAATTTCGGTTTGATATAAATCAGGATTACTTGTAAGTAAAGAATAAATTTCACTTTGATCACCATCAAGAATTCTCGCTAGGACCTGCGAAGTATATAAAGGATCCACTACATAAGCAGGCTTTTTACCGTTCATTCTACTTGAATCTAAGTAACAAATGACATCATAAGTCTTTTGGTCCTGGGCCACTATCTCTCCATTGGCATCATAGATATTACCCCTTTTAGCTCTAAGAGTTTCTGATACTAAGGAAACAGATTGAATATATGAATCAAGACTTGTTAAAGATCTTAAGTGTAATTTACCAACAGCCACAATAAAAACATTGATGACACATAGTATCATCACTGTCATTGCCAAAATATAAATAAGACGAAGCATATTATTGCTTCGTTTCATTAGTTAACTCCTTGTAAAGAAATTAAATTATCTTGGTTTTGATCAAGACCAGCATCAGAAGCCATAGTATAGACACGATCCTTATTCTCTAGTGAACTAATAGAAATACTCATTTTTTCATTTTCTAACTTTAATTCACTAATTCTATTTGTGATATTTTGAATTTCCATAGTTAAGTTTGTATTAGCGGTACCCACAAAAAGAGACACACCTAAATATACTACCACCGCAAAAGAGAAAAATATAGTTGCTCCTTGGTTGAACTTATTTGTTTTTCTTTTTTTCTTGTAAATCTTTCCCATATTTAATACCTCTTAACTTTGCACTCTTGCTTCTTGGGTTATTTGTCAATTCTTCATCACTTGCTATTACGGCCTTACGCGATAATAATGTATAATCAGCAGTTTCAATTTCACTAGGTAACTTAGCGATTCTTAAATCATCTACAACGGTACTTAGTTCCTTGAACTTATATTTAACTAGTTTGTCCTCCAATGAATGGAAAGTAATAATAACTACTCTTCCATCCTTATTAAGCTTCCCTTCAAAACTATTTAAGAATTCCTTCAATGAATCAAGCTCATGATTAACTTCG
Organism: uncultured Erysipelotrichaceae bacterium; assembly: GCA_934692455.1. Classification (GTDB taxonomy): domain Bacteria; phylum Bacillota_I; class Bacilli_A; order Erysipelotrichales; family Erysipelotrichaceae; genus Colivicinus. The sequence goes on along the minus strand of CAKUTY010000126.1, from coordinate 12 downwards.
ATTCTAATAGCC
>CAKUTY010000125.1 GCA_934692455.1 uncultured Erysipelotrichaceae bacterium | reverse complement strand
GTGTAAGGTTTTACCTGAACTTCGCATTAGCTTATTAAGTGGTGGTACTGATTCTAAGAAACAAAGTGCACAAGCTCCACATATTATTATTGGTACTCCTGGTAGAATCAAGGATTTATTTGTAAAGAACTTAATCAGAGTAGATTTTGTTCAAATGTTTATCATCGATGAAGCTGATATGACTCTTGATTATGGTTTCTTAGAAGACATTGACGTTGTCTTCTCACATATGGTTAAAAATCCTGAGATCTTATGCTTTAGTGCAACATTCCCAGCTTCTCTTGAACAATTTACTAAGCGTTACTTAAATAATCCTAAGATTATTAGGGTAGAAGATAAGAAAAGAGATCCTAAGATTAAACATATCCTAGTGCCTTGTAAACATAAGGAGTATAAGGAAAAGTTAGTTGATTTACTACCTATGATTAATCCTTATGTTTGTTTAATATTTACCAATTCTAAAAATGAAGCCGATGAGGTATATGAATATTTAGGTGAAAATGGCTATAAGGCCTTACTTTTACATGGTGGTCTAGAGACACGTGATCGTCAAAAAGCTATTAAACAATTAGCTAGTAAACAATATACATATGTTGTATGTTCCGATGTTGCTAGTAGAGGTATTGATGTTGATGGTGTAAGCCATGTTATTTCTCTAGGTTTCCCAAGAGATTTAGACTTCTATATTCATCGTGCTGGTAGAACTGGTAGAAATACTAAGGATGGTACTACTTTTTGTTTATATAAGGAAGATGATATTAATGCGATTAAGGCTCTTGAGAAAAGAGGTATTACTTTTATCGCTAAGGATGTTAAAAATGGTGAGCTTAAGCCTGTTAAGTCTCCAACTTTTAAGCCTGTAAGAAAAAATAATGAGGTAGAAAAGGCTATTGCGAAGACTTTAACTAAGAAGAATGAGAAGGTTAAGCCTAACTACAAGAAGAAGAAACAAAGAGCGATTGATGAAATCAAGAGAAAACAAAGAAGAGATTTCATTCGTTCTAAAATAAAAGAAGAAAAGATTGAACGCTATAAAAAGGCTGCAAGAGAAAAGAAGAGCTAGGCTCTTCTTCTTTGTATTTTTAAAGGAGAGATTATGAACGTAGGTTTTATTTCATTAGGTTGCGCAAAAAATTTAGTAGATAGTGAATATATCATTGGATTATTTAATGATCCGTTCTTTAAGATTGAGAATGATCCTAAGAAGTGTGATCTTATTTTAATCAATACTTGTGGCTTTATTGAAAATGCTAAACAAGAATCGATCGATACTATTTTAGAGATTGCGGAACTTAAACAAGATAGACTTAAGTATTTAGTGGTTTGTGGTTGTTTATCACAAAGATATTATGATGATTGTGTTGAACTATTCCCTGAAGTAGACTTGTTTGTAAGAATCACTGATTATCCAAAAATGGATATGATGTTGTCTAAATTGATTAATCATGAATTTAATACTTCATATGGTAAATCACGTAAATTAATTACTCAAGAATATAGTGCTTATTTGAAGATAGGTGATGGTTGTAACAATCATTGCGCATATTGTGCTATCCCTTTGATTAGAGGCAAATATTATTCTTTTGAGTTTAATAAGATTGTAGATGATGCCAAGAAACTATATGAAATGGGCGTTAAAGAATTAAATGTAGTGGCCCAAGATACAACAACCTATGGTTTAGATATCAATTCATCTTTAGCTGCATTATTAAAAGAATTAGATAAAATTGACTTTAAGTGGATTAGAGTTTTATATATGTATCCTGATGAAATTACTGACGAATTATTAGAAGTGATGAAAGATTCTAAGCATGTACTTCCTTATTTTGATATTCCTGTTCAATATGGCAATGATTTTATGCTTAAGAAGATGAATAGAAGGGGTAGTGTAAAACTTATTAAGGAAAGAGTTAATCATATAAGAAAAATGTTCCCTGATGCGATTGTTAGAACAACAATGATTACAGGTTTTCCTTATGAAACAGAAGAGTATTTCAATGATACTCTAGATATGGTTAAGGAACTAAAATTTGATTCTTTAGGTGCTTTTACATTCTCTAATGAAGAAGATACTGCTGCTTTTGATATGCCTCAAGTAGATGAGAATGATGCACAAAGAAGATATAACCAATTAATGGAAACACAACAGATGATTGTGTTTGAGAAGAATCAAAATAGAATTGGTAAAACTTATGAAGTCTTGGTTGAAAGATATGAATCTTTGTTTAAAAGATATGTAGGAAGATCATATATGTCAGCACCAGATGGAGTTGATGGTGTTGTTTATATTAAAACGGATGAAGATTTGAAGATTGGTTCTTTTGTGAACGTTAAGATAAATGATGTAAAAGGTTATGATTTAATAGGTGAAATAATTTATAATTAATACATCTGAAGAAAAGAGGGGATTTATAATTATGAATTATTATGTAGGTGTCGATTTAGGAGGAACTAATGTAAGGGCTTGCAAAATGGATGATGATGGGAATATCCTTGAAGAATTCGTTACAAAGTCTTATGGGTTAACTGGTCCTAAGGAAAAGATAAGAGACGCTGTTTTTTCTGTGCTTGATCAAATTACTGATATTGATAAAACACAAGGTATTGGTGTAGCTATTCCAGGTCCTGTTGATATTTATAATAGAGTAATGCCTATTTCTAATAATCTTGTTGGTTTTGAAAATTATAAGATTGCTGACTTGATTGAAGAAAGATATGACCGTCCAGTATATCTTGATAATGATGCGAATATGGCTGGTTTGGCTGAGGCAATGCTAGGAGCAGGTAAGAATAAACCAATCGTTTACTATATTACTCATTCAACTGGTATTGGTGGTGCTTTAATTTTTAATCACAAGATTGTTTCTGGTCAAATGGGATTTGCGGGAGAAATTGGCAATATCATCGTTAAAGATGGCTGCCAGCGTTATTCTGATTATTTAAATCCTGGTAGTATCGAATCTGAATCAAGTGGTAGAGGTTTAGGCAGAAAGGCTGCAAGAGCATTTGGTGCTGGTAATACTTGTAAGGAATTGTTTGAGAAATATAATGAAAATGATTCTAAGGCAGTTGAACTAGTAGATGAGATGGCTGATCAAATGGGTAGACTTTTGGCTACTATTGGTCAAATTTGTGATCCACATATTTTTGTCATCGGTGGTGGTGTTGCGCTTAATCAACATGAGAAATATTTTGATAAGATGGTAGAAAGTTATCATAAATATTTCAATGGTATTAAACCAGCTCAGGTTGTTTTAGCTAAGATTAAAGAACCTGGTGTTATGGGCGCTGCGATGCTAGTGAAGGCTAATGGTGAAGTATGATTTATACAATTGAAAATGAATATTTAAGAGTTAAAGTTTCTACGGTTGGTGCAACGCTAGTTTCTTTTATTGATAAGAAAACTAATACTGATATTGTCTTGGGTTTTGATAATCAAGCTTCTTATTTTAAGAATACTGGGCCCCATTTAGGTGCCACTGTTGGTAGAAATGCTAATAGAATTGCCAATGGTAGTTTTGTGGTTGATGGTGAAAAATATCAATTATCATTAAATGAACCTGATATTTGTCTTCATTCTGGTGTTGGTGATTTAAGTTTTAGAGGCTATACACTTAAAGAATTAAAGGAAGATGAAATTGTCTTATCTTTATTTGATGGTGATATGTCTGGAGGCTTCCCTGGTAATTTAAACTTAGAAGTATCTTATTCATTAAAAAATAATCAATTAACTTATTCTTTTAAAGCTTTATGCGATAAGGATAGTATTTTAAATGTCACAAATCATTCATATTTTAATTTAAATGGTGGTGTTGATACTGTTTTTAATCAAGAACTTAAGGTTTATACCGATAAGGTAGCCTTAAATGTTGGACCTATGGCTTCTGATGAAGTGATCAATGTAAAGGGTACGGCTTTTGATTTCACTGCTTTGAGCAAGATGAATGATGTTTTATCTATTGGCCATTCAAATCTATCCAAGGGTGGTCTAGATCATAATTATGTATTCGAGGATATGTCATTTAAAAAGATGGCTGAGCTTTGTAGTGATAAATTATCTCTTATGGTAGAAAGCGATTTACCTGGTATGCATATTTATACTGGTAATTACTTAGGTCATTTAGATGGTAAGGATAATCATACATATGAGGATTATTATGGAATATGTTTTGAGTGTCAATATTATCCAAATGGCATCAACTATGATAATTTTATAAAGCCATATATTTATAAAAATATAGAAGTTAATCATAAGATTGTTTATACATTAGAAGGGAAGTAATATGAATTATAACGATTTAAGGGATTATATCAATAGTGATAAGATTGATGATTTATTGTCTAAGATTAAGGGTACTAATGATTTGAGTAAGGAAAAAGAAAGATATATTTCTTTACTAAATGAAGCATATAAGCGTTTTGGTGATGGTGATTATCATTTGATTTCTTCTCCTGGTAGAACTGAAATTGGTGGTAATCATACTGACCATCAACATGGTCATACTTTGTCTGCTGCCATTAATTATGACAATATTTGTGTAGTTAAAGCTAACGATAATAATGAATGTGTCTTTATTGATCCAAAGTTTGATGATTGTGTTGTTGATATTAATTCTTTGGCTGTAGTAGATAGTGAAAAGAATAC
>CAKUTY010000124.1 GCA_934692455.1 uncultured Erysipelotrichaceae bacterium | reverse complement strand
GCCATCATATCACCAACTGACATTACATCGATATCAATCAACTTAGCACCATACCACAAGATACCTATAGTCAAAAGATTCATAGTAAGCATCATAATAGGCATAATAGAAATCAAAGTCCTATTAACATGCCAGTCATTATCATATAGTTCTCTATTAGAAACATCAAAACGCTTCTCTTCATTTCTTTCAGTATTAAAAGCTCTAATTACTAACAATCCATCTAATAATTCACGCATGACATTATTTAACTTATCAATCAAAGTTTGCATCTTCTTAAATCTAGGAAGCGCAAAAATAAGAAGTAAAATCATACAGAAGGCAATAACCCCAATAGCCACCAACAAAATCCACAACATATCAGGATATCTCATAACCTTAAAGATAGAAGTAATACCCATCAAAGGCGCCATCAACATCATTCTTAAGCACATCTGAGTCAATTGTTGAATCTGAGTAATATCATTGGTTGTTCTTGTGATCAAAGAAGATGTTGAAAACTTAGAAAACTCTGCACTCGCAAAAGATTCTACCTTATTGTAGACATCTCTTCTCATTCTATAGGCAACATTTGTCGCAATCTTTGTAGCTAAATAAGTAGAAGATAATTGGGCACAAATACTAACTAAAGCCACGCCCAACATCAACAAACCCTCATGTAAGATGTAGTTACTTTGAACTGTTTCTACATTTAAACCAATGTCCTCATAGACACTTTGAATATAGAACTTAGATACTGAAGCAGTATTATCTTGTAGGCCACTTACATACTCATCAAACTTTTCAAGATATTGTTTTTTCATTGAAGGATTATCCTTCAACATCTTAAAAGTAGCATCATCAACCCCAGCCTTCTCAGCCAAGAAAACATAAGTCATAGCCTTAGACAATTCATTATCTAAAGAACCATCATAGTCTTCATTTAAGATATAAACATTTTCCTTAAAAGAAACTACCTGATTAGCCACCTTATATTCTCTATCCTTTTCAGCAAGTGTATAAATTGAATCCAAATCATCCACAAACAAAGATAACTTATTCATTTCCTTTTCGCTGATTGCCCTTGGCACATTCTCACTAATACCATTGTATTGAATACCATTGGTGACTATATCCGACATATAATCAGGCAACTTTAATTCACTTTGTACCTGTACAAAAGTAAATAGAACCACTACCACAATCAGGAATATATATTTTTTTAAATATTTAAATAGTAATTTCACGATAATTTCCTTTCTAATGTAGGAATTTTATGTTAATTGTTAATTATATTCAATAAGAAATTATACGTTTTATCACATCTTTAGCACTCAGATTAAACCAATATATGAAGCTAAAATGATTTGAGAAGCATAATATAAAACCCTATAAACGATTTGTAGAAAGTCAGGTGAGTTCTTGCCAAACTTATGTAAAATTAAAACCAAATCAGACGATATAAAGATCAAAGAACCTACCATATATACAAAATTCTCATGACTTGGCACTAAATGATAATTAGTAATTGATAGTCCACTATTAAACATAATTATAAACAAGTAACAAGCACCTAAGATACCAATAAAGCCTTTAACATCTAACGACATCTTAAAGGCTATAGCGATAATCACATATAAGATGATGTTGATTACTATTCCCCATTTAATACAAGAATGATTTAATCCTATCAAATAAGTTGCATATAAGATATGAGCTATAAAAAATGAAATAGTCCCCCACGCAAAGATTATATCCTTATACTTCTTATATCTATTTCTTAGTATCAAGATAAAATCTCCTAGCATATCAAATATTAAGGCAATAATAACTAATAATCCTTTCCCCTTATATAAATGAAAAGCCAACAACACAAAAGCTAGTGATGCCAATGTTTTTAATACAATTGATAAAGAATTATGATACTTATCATCATTGTATATAAAAAGGGCATCGATAATAATTCCGATAATAATTATTAAATATGAAGTAATGTCCATTAGCTACATTATATAAGAGAATGACATAATAAACTTATCCATTTTCCCGCACCTGTAATGAGGACATCTCAAGCCTATCGACATAGTTTTAGATAAAAACACAAAAGACTTTCCATCACTACTACGATAAACGTAATGTGTAAGATTCGCCAGGGGTGACTTCATAGATTACAATAGAGTCATCTTTGAATTTATCCCCAGCATTCAAAGAAGAAAGATATACATCGCCAGAATCTACTAGATAGTTCTCGCTATCATACAATTTATAACTAATCATATCATATCCGGAATTACTGCCATTTATTTTCTCTCCGGTGATTGTGATAGTAAGACAAGGGACGTAATCTTTATCAAACTTAAACTTAGCACTTTGAATTTGAATTATAGATGCTGTATCACTCATGAAATCATTCACCTTCAAATCAATAGGAAAAGAATCGAATGTTACTTGTACATCTTCAATAGGCAAGTTAAATAAAGCATCACAGTTTACTTCATCAAACTCAAACGTATTTTCTTTGTAGACAGTGAAATAAACTTTTCCACTATTGGACTTTCCTGCCCTAATTTCAGTTTCAGGGATTCTTAAATTAGCGAGATACTGTTCCCCAGCAACTTGGCTAGTATAGTAATCATAATCATCAGAAGAAATAGACTTTCTACCGTTATAAACCTCTTCACCTTCATCATTTACGATTCTAATATCAACATCAGCTCCGACTGATAGAGGCTTTTTGTTTGCATCTTCCAAACTAAAGAAAAGGCTGTAATCATTAGTGCTTTCATTATATTGAAATGACCAGTTTTTCAATGTTTCAACATTAGATTCCGGTGAACCACATCCACTTAATATTAGAATAAGCACAAGTTCCCATATAAGAAATAATCGTTTCATTTTTACATCTCCTTATCTAGTTATCCCTTTATCAAACGTAACATTTCTTCTTTTAATGAACGTTTTTGTTTTTGATTCATAAGGCAATTATTGTAATCACAATGTTATCTTAAAAAACAAGTCTCGCAAATAAGTTGATCAACTTCTTGTGCAATCAGTTCTTCGTCAGTAGGAAGCTTATAATCATCGACCTTTTTGATGTCTATAGGATTTCGTAATCCATAGTCAATTAGCTTCCCATTCCCAGTTTTTATATAACAATAGACCTCGGCACCAAATAAAACACAGTCGCCAATGTTGTATTCTTCAAATCCAGTTTTGTCCATCCAAACATGATCCTCTTTTCCATCAAACATCGTTCCATCGGCATATGTTCCACTAATTAATACTCTCTTAAAGCAAATGTGTTTTTCTTTAACTTTTTCAATTTGTCCTTTGAAACATGACCCAACAACATTGAAAAAACAATTAGCAAAGTATGCACGATGTTTTTTGCCTAAAGACGCAAATTGAACATCAAGATATTCATCGTAAGAATATTTTTCTGCACCAACTAGTTTATTGCGAGAAACTGGATCAAAAAGAATGACCCCACCTTCAGTCAACACACAGTCCTTTTCTCCATAATGATGTTTCAAAAGTGACTCTTCATTTGGATACTTCGCTATTAAGGATGCAGCATTTTTGAGTCGTTCCTGTTGCTTTTGTTCCTCGCGACATTTGCGTTCGAGTAGTTCCATCTGGATGCGATTATCTATACATCTAATTTCATCTTTTGTTAATAGCGGTGATATGTGTTCAAGACAATCGTAATAACCGTTTTTCATGCGTATTTTAAAACGAGTAAGAACCACCTTAAGTTCATTGGCAGTCAGATATTTTGCCCTATCAATAGAACAACTATAGTAACAACCCGTACCTATATTTCCATGTCCTTCACCATACATAACAGCTGTATTCCACGGACAAAGAAAATGCTTCTTTTGAATAAGTTGCCCTTTTCTTAGACCATCCTCAAATTCCGGAAAAACCATCGGGTTGCCACAACCACTGTAATCATCCACCCAAAATCCAGATGGCCCTTTGTCTACGTGGCGAATCATAGTATCAAGTGCTTCAATAGTAACTTGTTTTGTTTTCTTATTTTTCATGCTTAAAGCCTCCGTTAATAAGTGCCGCAAATAGCGACCTAACATGTTAACGCGGTCTTTTGATTTCTTTAGATTATTCTAACATCACATTTATAACTTGTCTATTTCGCTAATTTGATAGGACAACAAAAGTATAATTGCATTTTAATACAGTTATCTCAAAATTTGAGATAACTGAAATAATATAGATTTTCACCAGTTGTTGCATAATTCGCAACAACTTAAATCACTATTATTGTGTTTGTTTAACTATCGCAAATTTTGCTTTAGTTGCAATCTTAAGGATATTTAACTGTTAAAAGTGGTTGTTGCAAAATTTGCAACAACCACTCTAGTAGTTCTTAACAGTTAAAGTTTTGACATCATTTATCAGTAGCAACACGCAAAAAATGTGTCTTGCTTTTTTTGATAGTTATGTCGTTGATAATAAAAGGAACGTGCAGATTTTGCACGATGCAATTTTGTGAGTATGCTCATTTTTTTGAGCACACTTAAAATAAAAGGCCATCATTTATGACGACCTTAAGCTCTTAATCTTTTATCACACTTAACAGATAGATAATCACCTAGTTTTTGAATTAGTTGAACAAGAATAACCAAGACAATTACCGCACAAATCATGATTCCATAATTATAACGATAATA
>CAKUTY010000123.1 GCA_934692455.1 uncultured Erysipelotrichaceae bacterium | reverse complement strand
AGCATATTGAATAGGAAGTGCCTCATCATACTTATTCTCTTTACATAAATTAAAGATCTTCAAATACAAATCAATCATCGCACCATAAGTACCGCCGATACAACCATCGGCACCCATAGCCAAACCAGAAACTAATTGCTCATCTGGTCCATTAAATACTAAGAAGTCATTACCACCAAGCATCTTGAAAGTTTCGATATCCTGAGTTGGCATACTAGAATTCTTAACACCAATAACATTCTTATTCTTAAGCATTTCCTTAAACAAGTTATTAGTCAAAGCTACACCAGCCAATTGTGGAATATTATAGATAATAAATGGCGTATTTGGAGCAGCACTAGAAATATCATTCCAATACTGAGCAATAGCATATTCAGGCAAATGGAAATAAATAGGTGGAATAGAGGCAATCGCATCAACACCTAAACTTTCTGCATGTCTAGCTAACTCTTGAGACTCCTCAGTATTATTACAAGCTACATGAGCAATAATTGTAAGCTTACCCTTTGCAACTCTCATGACAGCCTCTAAAGTTTTCTTTCTATCAGCTACAGTTTGATAAATACATTCACCAGAAGAACCGCCAACATACAAGCCCTTTACACCCTTCTTAATAAAGTATTCGCACAATACTTCACACTTCTTTTCATCAACATTACCTTGTTCATCGTAACAAGCATAGAATGCTGGAAAAACACCATTGAATTTTTCGTTCATTTACATTCACTCTCCTAAAGCTATTCTAATACTTTTACAATTATTTTGTATATAATGAAATCGGAAAGTTGGACTTTAATAATGAAAAAACATATTGTATGCTTCGGAGACTCTAACACTCACGGTTATGATGGAGATACTCTTGGACGCTTTGATGAAAACGAAAGATGGACTCGTCTTCTACAAAATCATTTAGGCTATGATTATCTTGTTTTAGAAGAAGGATTAAGTGGTAGAACCACTGCCTTTGACGACCCTCTTACTGAAGGATTGAGTTCTATCCCTGTTATCAACCCTATCTTAATGACTCATGAACCAGTAGATTTATTAGTTATTATGCTAGGTACAAACGATACTAAATCAAGATTCTCTCTTACAGCTGATGAAATATCATTTGGTTTAGAAAGACTTGTTAAAAAAGCTAAAATAACTGAATGTTGGGCTAAAGAACCAAACATCCTAATTGTTGTGCCAAAAAACATCGACAAAGAATACGAAGATAGTACCATCTTCCCACAAATGGGACCTGGATGCCACGAAAAATCGCAAAAACTTGCTCCACTATATTTAGAAGTTGCTAATCGTAATAAATGCCATTACTTAGATGCCAATAAATATGTAACAAATAACAATCGCAATGACTATATGCACATTGACAAACAAGGTCATCAAGAATTAGCGAAGGCTTTATCAGATAAAATTAAGGAGATCCTAAAATGAAAAGAATATTATGCTTCGGTGACTCACTAACATGGGGCTTTATCCCTGGTAGTGGTGAGAGATATGATGAAACCAAAAGATGGACAAAACTACTTCAAAAGAAGCTTGGTGATCAATACGAAATAATTGAAAATGGTATAAGCGGTAGAGTGTCATCTTATGACCCTGGTAGAAATCCTTATCAATGCGGTAGAACAGGACTTGGCTTTGCCCTATGTGAAAGTGCACCCTTAGATATGGTTGTATTAATGCTTGGTACAAACGATTTAGAATTCTATTCCCCAGAAAGTATTGGTGTAGGTATCGATGAACTTGTCAGACACATTCAAAATGCGAATGGAATCTATCGCGTTCCATATCCTATTTTTAAAAAAACACCTGAGATTCTAGTGATAGTACCGCCTTTTATTAAGGAAGAAATTGATGAAATCAGCCCATACAATTCAGTATATGGTAAGGCAAAATCAATGAAACGCTTCCCGGCAATTTACAAGAGTGTTTGTGACAGTAGAAAAATTTATTATATGGATTCAAATGAATTCATTGAAACTTCAATAAAAGACTGTATTCACATCGATGATGAAAACAGTGGAAAACTAGCTGATGCGATTTATAACAAAATCAAAGAGATTGAAAAAGGAGCCTAATTTAATTATTAAGCTCCTTTTCAATTATCGATAATGCGCCATATAGGCCAGCTTTATTGCCAAGCCGAGCCCTATTTATTTCAACATTCTTAAATGAAGGCATAAGTTCATCTTCAATATTTTTAAGCACTTCGTTAAAAACTAATTCTTGTTCCATGATACCACCACCAAGAATCACCATAGCAGGATTAAAAATATGAATAAGTGATGTTAGACCTAGTGAAACATCATAAGCCCAAGACTTAACAATTTCTAGGACTTTAGGATCATCTAAATTAGAAAAAATCAAACGGCCATTATTAAGTTCTTTCTTATATTCCATCGCACTTTTAACAAGCGCAGTAGTAGAACCAATTTTCTCATAGCCACCAGAAAAAGCATCACCTTTTTCATGCTTTTTGATGTTTAGTAACATCGCACCAAATTCACCAGCTGAACCACTTGATCCATGATAAACCTTGCCATCAATGACAATAGCACCACCAACACCAGTTCCAAAAGTAAGACATAAATAGTCATACTTGCCCTTTGCCACACCAACATAGCCCTCACCAAGAGCTGCTGCATTCACATCGTTTTCAACATAAACAGGAACCTTGAATTTAGCTTCTAAAATTTCTTTCCACTTAGTACCTGTATAGCCTGGCATATTCTCGTTAGCATAAATGATATATCCTTCCTTATCATTAACCTGTCCTGCAGTAGAAATACCAATTGCTGAATAATTGTTTTCAAGTGATATTAAATCAATTATTTTCTCTACCAACTTTTCAGCACCAAGTTTTGCCTCAGTTGGATATTCTTTAACTTCAGATAAACATCCTCCATAAGTGGCCATTTTTATATTTGTACCACCAATATCGAATAAAATATACTTACTCATTTTATTTATTTAATGCAGCATAGAATCTTTGTGCAATCTCTAAAGGTCTAGTGATAGCACCACCTACAACTATCGCATACGCACCTCTTTTGAATGCTTCAACCGCTTCTTCAGGAGTATGAATTCTACCCTCACATACTGTAGGAATACTTAATTCTTTTATACACTTTTCCAATAATTCGTAGTCTGGTTTTGTCTTATCTTTATCAGCAGTATGTTTAGAATAACCAGACATAGTAGTAGAAACGATATCAAAGCCAATGTCTTGAGCGTTTTTAGCTTCTTCAAAAGTTGAAATATCAGCCATTAAGATTTGATTTGGATATTTAGCTCTTACTTCCTTCATGAAAGTAGAAATATCCTTACCATCTCCTCTTTTTGAAAAACAGCAATCAATCGCAATAACATCAGATTTAGCTTCAACTAATTCATCAACTTCCCTCATTGTAGTTGTGATATAAGAATCAAATCCTTCATATTGTCTTTTAATTAGACCGATTACTGGTAAGCCAGTTTCCTTTTTGATCGCAATAACATCTCTTACTGAACTAGTTCTAATGCATTCAGCACCAGCTTGCTTAGCGGCTCTTGCCATTAGATACATAATTGATTTTTCTTCAACATACAAAGGTTCACCTTTGACTGCTTGACAAGAAATAATCATCTTTCCTTTAATTGTTTTTAAGAATTCTTCTTTAGTCATAACAAACCCTCACTTACCAAAATTGTAGCACAGTTTCATGTGGCTCATATATAATTAAGGTAGAGGTACAAGTATGATTTTTGGAAATATTAATGATGCTAAACAATACAATGTATTGAGCGCTTATGAAAACATTAAAATAGCTTTGGACTACTTAAAAGAAGGTCATTTCATGGATGAGGTGAATACTAAAACACCTATTAATGGCGATTTAGTATTTGCGTTTAAAAACATTGTTAATACAAAGGGGTTTGAAAACTATTTCGAGGTTCATCACAAATATGCTGATGTCTTCTATTGCGTTAAGGGACAGGAAGATGTTTATTTCACAAGCGCCAAACAGTTACATCCTTTAGAGGATTTTATTGAAGAAAGTGATATCGTACATGGCACTGTTGATACTTATCAAAAGATTACTTTGCAAGTTGGTGATTACATCATCCTTTTCCCAGAAGATGCTCATGCTCCTGGTAGGGGTAATGGTGAACTACTCGAAAAAATAGTAGTAAAAGTAAAGGTTTAAGTTAACAAAAGCTCAGGTTAGTATATTCTGAGCTTTTTATTTGTTTAAATTCCAAGTAAAAGCTAATCAAAATCAAACGGATTACTTAATTGAAACCATTCTAATTCACAATAGTTATCGACTTTTTTAACATTACGTTTTGTTGAAACTTGCTTGTTGTGGTTATCAACATTAGCCTTATAAGCCTTACTATTAGGATTGTTTTGGTTTGCATAATTATCAAGTTGTTGCTTTGTATGCGTTTTTGATGAAACCTTTTTAGACATATTTCCTCCTTTCCCTTTAATCCATGTTTTGATAAAGCATATAAATAGCAGACATACTCTATGTCATATTAAGCAACACTAATAATTTAGTTATCTATGCTTTTATCAAATTTCAAAGATGAGAATGTTTTAAAAGTAATATTTAAAACTTCAATTATATTTTATCATATCGAGTTTTTATAAATTTGATGTTGATTTATTATCAGCTCAAAATAAAAGCTACTTATGATCTTGCACC
>CAKUTY010000122.1 GCA_934692455.1 uncultured Erysipelotrichaceae bacterium | reverse complement strand
GAGTAGTCTTTTGTAGATGTTGTAATCAAGTTTTTTAAAAACATTAAAAATCACCTCTATTTCACTTTGTGTTTCTTCCTTATATCGTTTAACAGTTTTAATCGCTATCTGTGCTGCTTTATCATTCGGAAAATGAAATTCTCCTGTTGAAATGCAACAAAACGCTATACTTTTAAGCCCCTTTCTTTCTGCCAATTCTAAACAAGATCGATAACAAGAAGCTAGCAAATCCTTATCTTTTTTAGTAAGGCCACCATAAACAATGGGACCAACTGTATGAATTACATAACGACTCGGCAAATTATAAGCTGGTGTAATCTTGGCCTTACCCGTTTCTTCTTCATGACCCTGTTGTTTCATTAAAACTCTACAAGCCAAACGAAGCTGCACTCCTGCAAAAGTATGAATGGCATTATCAATACAGCCGTGATTTGGACAAAAACAGCCAAGCATTTGGCTATTTGCCGCATTGACAATAGCATCACATTTTAATGTAGTAATATCTCCACGCCAAAGATATATTTCTTTTGAAACAGGTTCTAAATCAGAAAGTGCTGTAATTCCTTTTCTTCTTATTTCTTCCTGCAAATAAGCATCTTGTACCATCAAAAATTCCTCTGTTACAGGCTTAGGCATACGTATATTAAATAGTGAACGTAGCAATCTTTTCTGTTCTAGCTCGTCACATGGAATTTCAATTTTAGGAAACTGCGGCTGCTCTTTAAGAAGCGCCGCTATTAAATATAATCTTCTCTCAGTTTGTGTCATCTTTTTAACCTCCATGTACAATAGCTTCCTTTGGACAGACTGTAAAACAGTTACCACAATGTAAGCAGTTTTTCTCTCTTATTACAGCAGGCACTGTCGAAAAATCAATACAACCTTGTGGACATACAGTTTGACAAGCCTTACATCCATTACATTTATTTGTAATTTCATAAAGCTCTATTTCGTCTTGTTTGTTGTCTATCACAAAAGAAGCACGCTCAATCGGTTGTTTAGAAAGATCAAACCATTCACCACTGCCTTCATGAATTTGAAATACTGTCAGTGCCTTTTGTGATTCACATGTGGGATAAATCTTCCACATGTATGGATTTTTCTCAAACAACAAAGGTAAGAATGTATTTCCAAGCTCTTTTACCCTTCCCCTAAACGATATCGCCACACAAGACAAAGTATCCTCACCCTTCATTCCTGTAAGTGCAACATATTCATTTTCCTTTAAACGTTTATAAAAACCTTTTCCTTTTGCGGTTAAAAAATACAAGCCATTTTCATCACTATGCATTATGTCAATGGCACAAGTAACAGGGAGTCCCTTATCATCAACAGTCGCTACAACCACAGAATGTATTTCTTTTTCTAAGTAACCAAAATAATCCATTTTAGCTCCATTATAAACAAAGCTCCACAAGGAAAAATTTGCGAAGCTTCATCTTTTTTATTAAAACTTTCCGTTTGTATTTTGCCAAGTAGCTTTATCCACAATGGTCTCCATTACATCCCAATGTTCAGCAATCTTGCCATTCTCAACACGCCACAAATCATAATAAGAAGTAGGTGCACCACCGAAAGTACCCTCACTAACTGCTAGCACGAAATTACCTTGTGCAAGCACTTGATGAACAGTAGTGTAAATCATTTGAATATCTTGCTTCGCTAAAGCAGCTAATGCTGCACCTAAGCCTGATAAGCCATCAGCGATGCCTGTGTTGTGTTGAATATAGGCATCACCATCAAAATAATCAGGTGTCTTTTCAGGATGATTTCCTTGCATAACATCATAAAGGAAATTCTTTACTAATTCACGATTCACCTCAGTCTTATCAAGATCATTTAATTCCATAGTACCATCGATTTGGGTTCTACCAGAAGGATTAGGCATTGCTTTTGTTGCTAGATTATCCCAGTGTTCTGCAATCTTACCATTTTCATCGAAACGGAAGATATCAAACGCTACCTGTTCACCTGCGCCTGCAAAGTTATAAACCGTTTGCAAGAACACCTTATCACCATCATTAAAAGCACGGATATTATTTACTGTAGTCTTTACAGGAGCAGATGCAAGATAAGCAACTGATCCAACAAAAGCATCGCGTCCTGTACCATAAGCAAGGTTATGTTGGATGTATCCTTCTGCAAGTAAATTCGCTGCCTTTTCGCTATCACCATTTCCAAAAGTATTAATTAATTCAAGAGCCTTCTCTATATTTGTCATTGTATTTTTCTCCTTCGTATTTGCTTGGCTATTGCCAAAAATTTTCTCAAAAATATTCATCATAGTTTTTCCTTTAATTTCATCGAGCTCCACAGCGGCCGTCCTTTGCAGCTCTTGACTATATAATACAAATGATAGTATCAACCGTAAAGTAAGCACTTTAATGTGCTGTAATTACCTAAAAGAAACTATTGGATAGTTACCAAAAAGAAACAAATGTATGTTTTCTTACTTTTTAGCTATTTTTGTGCCTTATATAAAATATTCAAAAATTTTCATATTCTTTCTCTTTTGATTTGAGATATTGAATCTTTTATTTCTTAATGGTATAAAAATAACGTAAAGTTTCTTTTAGAAACGATTGATAGGAGATGAAAAGATGAACGACAAAGAATTACCTGCTTGTCCTGTAGAAACAACCTTAACTTTAATCGGAGATAAGTGGAAAGTATTAATCCTACGTGACTTGCTACCAGGCACAAAACGCTTTGGAGAATTGAAGAAATCTATAGGCAGTGTATCCCAAAAGGTATTAACCGCCCAACTTCGCGATATGGAAGATAAGGGTCTTGTTAGCCGTAAGGTATATGCAGAAGTACCACCAAGAGTAGAATATTCGCTTACTGATTTAGGTAAAAGCCTAAAGCCTATCCTTGATGCTATGTGGAATTGGGGAGAGGAATACAAGACTTCATTAAAATGATAAAAGTCCTCAGCTATGAGCAATCACCCATTGCTAAGGACTTTATAATATAGAATTATTATTTGAACTCGAAAATCCATTTTATACAGTAATTCTTTTATTTACGTTTAGCTTCTTTTTGTAGGGCGATGTAACTTTTTTGTTTACTGTATTTTTATTCTACAATTCTCGTGGTGGCAAAATGGTAGCAGGAGTAGTATCTCTATCCTCTCCGTTTTAAGCAATAGCCGCCAGACTTATTAGATTCTCTATGTTCAACACAATCCGTTAAATTTCGTTTTAATTCATTCTTAATCATGTTTCTTGTCATTGTGTTACAAAGTCAGAATAATTTTAAATTTGTAACACTTATGACAATGTAACATCCACCTTGTTTAACAGCCACTCTTCGATATTAAAGTGAATGATTCCATCTTTAGACATGTCATATTCATCTAAGCTAAATACATATTTAGGAGATGGATCTCTTACGGAATCGTATGCACCAAACTCTCTTTCAATTACATCATCACTCGATAGCAAATATGCCACTTGAATAAAACATTTCTTTCCATCTTTCATAGCAACAAAGTCGATTTCGCCTTTATAAGTCTTCCCTATCTTTACATCGTATCCACGATACAATAACTCGTTATATACTAAGTTTTCTAATGCATGTGCAATAAAAATTTTATTAGAGTCGTTGCATGCTAGCATAAAACCATTATCAACAACAAATTGTTTTTCAACATGTTTTAAAGTTCTTTTAGTGGCAACGTCATATCGTTTTACTCTAGATATCAAACATGCTTTTTCTAATTTTCCTAAATATCTATATACATTTTCATTATAAATCTTATCTGAATTATTTTGGTTATAGTAATCAACTATACTAGTAACAGAAAACTCTTTTGTTACATTATTGATTATATATTTAGATAACGTAATAAAAGTTTCTTTATTAATTTTAGCTTTTGTGTTGCAAATATCTTTATCAATGATTCCGTAATATATAGATTTTAAATATTCTTTAATATCTTCTTCTGATTCGTAATCCATGCGCTGGGGCATCCCACCAAATCTAATATAATTTTGTAGTGGTTTTTCTGGAAGCATCAATCCGTTTTCCTTATAGTAATTTAAAAACTCACTATAGGTGAAAGGCATGATTTTAAATTCCTTGCACCGTCCTACAAGCAAGCTTGCAAGTCTACCTGACAACAATTTAGAATTACTTCCAGTAACAAATATAGATACATTTTGTGTTGCTTTTAATGAAGCTAATGTTTTTTCGAATTGGTTAACATGTTGAATTTCGTCTAAAAAAATATAGTATTTATCATCATCCGTTATTTGTTTTAGAATATAATCGTTTAATTTCACATAACCTTTAATTTTAGAAAACTTAACATCTTCAAAGTTAATAGAAATAATATGATCTTTACTTATTCCACACTCTGATACTAGTTCATCTTTAATTTGACTTAGCAAAACGCTCTTGCCACATCTTCTAATACCAGTTAAAACTTTAATTAAATTAGATTCATAAAATCTTCTTATATTTTCAAGATATTGCGTTCTTTTAATTAACATAACGATCACCTCATACAAGAAGTTTATCACAATAAGTGTTACAAAATCGAAATAATTTTAACTTTGTAACACTTATAGAATAAAAATCATAAGATTGGTAGCAAAATGGTAGCAATTTCACCTTCAGACATTAAAAAAGCCCTTGAATAATAATGTCATTTAGCTAAGAATGGATTATCTGGCATGTTTTTGCTAAATAAGATGATTAATCATTCTTATATGAAT
>CAKUTY010000121.1 GCA_934692455.1 uncultured Erysipelotrichaceae bacterium | reverse complement strand
ATAGGATTCAAATTGCCTGTAGTAATCGGAGTTCTATGAGTCTTAATATTACCATTTTCATCAATTGGATTAGTTGATTGAACCTTTGTATAAGAACCTTGAGTTCCTAAATCAATCACAATAAAGCCTTCTTGATAATGTGGACCATATTGTGTTGTATATAGAGTCTTAGAACCATCACTTGCATCTTGTTTAACAGGAATATCAAACTTATTAATCAAAGACAAAGAATAATAATCATAATCACTCAAAGTACCATTCTTATTCTTAGACAACTTATCAATTTGGTAAGCAATAGAAGCTATTTCCATGCCCCAATATGGATCACTAGCATACTTTACATTTAAACCAGAGCCTTTGTTTCCAAGCGAAGATGAGAAGAATCTTCCATCAGTAACATCCACAAAACCTCTTAGATTAACTCCAGCCTGTTCGTTTACACATGCTGCTACGCTGCTAAAACTTGTAGCTTGATTTGGATCAGCATCAACCGCATTCCAACCAAACAAATTATTACGTTTTGTTGCATATCCGCTAGTACCATTAGCTGATTCATGAGCAGCCATCGCGAACAACAATAAAGCATTAATACCATATTTATTTTGGGCATCAATAAATGTTTGGCCTGTGCCCCTCATAACCGAATTATCATATTTAGATATATAACTATTAAAGATATCAGCAGAAATATTAGTCTTCGATCTTAATGGTAAAAATTGATAATAATTATAATACGTAAAGCTCTTATTCTTAAAATCACTATCACTATAGAAATTTACACCATCATAAGAATAGTACTTCACGCCCTCGTTCATATCACTAGGCGCAGGACCAATGACAATTGCCTCGCTTACAGGTTCATACCCATTAGCTGGAAAACCTCTATAAATGCGATAAACAATTTCACTATAATTGCCACTTGTTCTTCTTTCATAGTAATTTTGTTTAGGAACAAAAGTAAAAGTTCCCTCATTTGTATAAGGATTATTACCACCAAGTGTAATCGCGATGCCATTTCTAATAAATTTGCTAGGTACCAAATCAACATATTCTAAATCAGTAAAGCCATGGAAACCATTGATATTAGTTTCAATCATCCCTCTACCATCACCTAAATATCTTTCAGTATCTAGATAATTCAATTCAAAGTGTCTTGCCACATAAGTTTGTTTATAGTAAATCGAATGATTATTTACATCCTGATAAATATTTAAAGTAGCACCATCTCTAGGATATGAATAGGCAATGCCCGAATTCATCGCAATAATTTTTGTATATGAATAAGAAGAATCATGTCTAACAACAACATCGCCACCTAATTCTTTCATTCTATTTTTTGCACTAACAAAATCGCTATAACAGCTTTCGGTGCTAAAGCTGCCATCATCATTAATGTAAGCCACTTCATAGCCACAGCTTTTTAAATCTTGAGCAGAAACCTCAAAAGTACCAATAAATGGTACTAGTAAACATATAACAAGTAATTTTATAAATAACTTCTTCATCAATTCAACACCGTATCTATTGTCTTAGAAGAGCCATCTGAGAAATTAAAAGTAATAGTTCCACTAAAATCTTGTTTCTCATTTGGATCTGTAAATACTTCAAAGAATAATGCATACTTATCGCCAACCTTTAAAGTCTTATCAAGAATGTTATCTATCTTTCTAGAAGCATAGCTAGCATCCAAAGCATCATAAGATTCTCCATCACTGTTTTTCTTATAAACAGCACTAGTTAATTTTATATTATCCCCAATAGATTTAACATCTATATCAAAAGTATAGATACATAGCATACTTGAATTATAGTCCTGACCATTTCTAGTCATCATATCTGAAACATAACTATTGGAAATATCAAGGTTATAGTTAGAAGAAGAAATATTAGATTCAGTTGATTGATACTTCAATGAACTTAAATCTTTTTCATTCTTGCTTACATCAATAGTAAATGACTTACCACTTACCATATCAGTCAATATTAATTTGTCCTTTGTGAAAGGTACAAAGACCTTAGCTGTATATTCCTTGTCACTAGTAATTACACCATTAACAGTATTCAATAAAGAAAAATCTAATTCTTGTAAATTAAATTTCTTTGAATACATAGAAGTATCCGATAATTTGATGTTTTCATCAGTAACTAGATTACCAAAATCATAGTTAATACCCTTTTCATTCTGAAATTTTAATTCTACAACCGCAAAATTAAAACCTAATAAGTTATCTTTATCTTTATAAACATCATAAGAAACAAGCTCTAAGCTTGTATCATTACTTTCAACTATTTGATTGTTGTTATTAGGATTATCATCAACAGTTGGCTTTCCTAAAATCATCTTGATGCCTAAAACAAGAGCGATAACAAGAGCTACTGCTATTAGAACTAACAAAACAACACGATCGTATCTTACTTTTCTTTTCTTTGTCATTTTTTCTCCATATTCTCTTCAGCTTCAAGAAGCTTATTAAATCTACTAATAGGAATAATTGCAGCCATAGGCTCGTTATTCTTAACTATTATTTTAACATCTTCAGGCCCTAGTTCTGAAATAATCTTAGCAGCCTTACCTTGATTTAAAGCACTAATTGGAACTAATGAATCTAATACGCTAATAATTGGGTTTTTCATATATAAAAAATTATAGACTTACGTCTATAATTTTGTCAATTTTTATAACGATAAATTTATCTATAAATTAGTTGATACCATCAGGATTCTTCTTGATAAAGTTATAAGAATCCTTACACATATCCTCAATACCATATTGAGCCTTAAATCCTAATAATTCAGAAGCCTTCTTAGTATCAGCATAACATGTAGCGATATCACCAGGTCTTCTCTCAACTATCTTATAAGGAATATCGATATTATTAGCCTTCTTATAAGCATTAACGATATCAAGAACTGAATAACCAACACCAGTACCGATATTAATAGTTTCACAACCCTTATGCTTATCAGCATACTCAATCGCAAGTACATGAGCCTTAGCTAAGTCAACTACATGAATATAGTCACGAACACCGGTGCCATCTGGTGTATCATAGTCATCACCAAATACTCTTAGGTATTCAAGCTTGCCATTGGCAACATCAGCAATATAAGGCATCAAGTTATTAGGAATACCATTTGGTTTTTCACCAATCAAACCTGACTTATGAGCACCAACTGGATTGAAATATCTTAACAATACTGCAGACAACTCTTTTCTTGCGTGAGAATAGTCTTCAATAATGATTTCATTCATTAATTTACTTGTACCATAAGGATTAGTGGTTGTACCTCTGCCATATTCTTCCTTAAAAGGAGCTTTAAAACTGTTACCATATACAGTAGCACTAGAAGAGAATACCAAGTTATTAACATCATACTTTTGCATTAATTCATATAAGTTAATAGAACCAGAAATATTATTTTCATAATAAGTCAAAGGAATCGTAACTGACTCGCCAACAGCCTTAAGACCTGCAAAATGAATAACGGCATCAAACTTATTTTCAACAAACACTTTCTCTAAAGCTTCCTTATCCCTGATATCTACATTATAGAAAGTTGGTTTAACACCACAAATTTCCTTAATGCGATCCAATACCTTCTCACATGAATTATATAAGTTATCAACTATTACACATTCATGACCCTTTTGGATAAGTTCAACAACTGTATGAGAACCGATATAACCAGTTCCCCCTGCAACTAGAATCTTCATAAATAATCCCTCCTACTTTATGAAACTTATAGCACCAAAGATACCACTAGACAAAAGGCCCATAATGATACCTGCTAAAACAACACCACAAACTACAGCCAACACCGATTTCTTGAAATCAAGATCTAAGAAAGAAGCTGCTAGAGTACCAGTCCAAGCACCAGTACCAGGTAAAGGAATACCTACAAATAAGAATAACGCAACATAGACACCATTCTTAGACTTAGAAAGAAGCTTTTGTTTACCTCTTTCACCCTTTTCAATACAGAAACAACAGAACTTAGCAAAAGGTTTAAAAGAAACATCCTTACCCCACTCAAGTACTTTTCTTGCGAAAAAGAAAATAATAGGAACTGGAAGCATGTTGCCAACAATCGCAATCAAATAACTTGGAACAAGTGGCAAATGAAATGCAATCGCATAAGGAATAGCTCCTCTTAATTCTATCAGCGGAACCATTGAAACTAGAAAAACAATCAAATATTTTACAAACATAGTTACTCCTACTTAAATAAATTAAACAAATCCTGTCCCGTTACATAAATAAACAGTAATAAGAACAAGGCATAGGACAAACCTATTATATAAGATTCTACCTTTTTACTAATAGGTCTTCTGATAATAGCCTCAATCAAAGTTAAGACAATACGACCACCATCTAATGCTGGAATCGGAATCAGATTAAAAATGCCAACATTCAACGACAATGAGGCAGCTAAGACAAAATAATAAATAGCACCTGAATTAATCGCATCACTTGTAGCCTTATAAACGCCAACTGGACCTGATAATTGATCTAGTCCAACACCTCTAAATAAACCAAGTAACATCGTTACTAATAGTAGAGTCATCTCCTTTAGATAATTAAAGCCATATTTAAAGCTACTTAAAAATGTAACCTTCTCAACCCCATAAGTCCCAAAAACGATGCCCAAGTAAGTATTACCATCCTTGGTACCTGGACTTAAAGTTAAAGTTTTATTATCTCCATTTCTATCAACAGTAACAGTGATCTCACCGCTTTTATACAAAGACATAAAATCACTTAAGCCCCCGTAAGTA
>CAKUTY010000120.1 GCA_934692455.1 uncultured Erysipelotrichaceae bacterium | reverse complement strand
GAAGATGAATCATTATGGAAGAATCTATACCATAATGCTTATTGTGACTGTTGTTTCTGTTGTTCCGCTATCTATGTGGCTTGGTGTTTGGTCTTTTATTCCATGGGGAATCATTTGGATGATAACGATGTATTTTGCGTCTAAGATTGAAAAAATTAAGAAAGACAATGATGTTCAAACTTATAAGGAAATTGTGGCTTTCTCTGAAGGAAAACTATTGGATGATATTCATAAACAACAGGAAATAGGTAAGCGTCCATATCAAAAGATATTGTTGGTTATTGGTAGCGCATTTTTAACTCTTTGTGTTTGTGTATTAATAAGTTTGTTGATGAATGCGTTTTAAACTAATTTACTTTTTGAGAGTTTTCAAACATGGATATAAGCTCATCACTGCTTTCTTTCATGCCACGTTTAAGCCATTCGATAATCCAGCCATAGATTAGATAGGAGAAGGCTGATATAACATAAGCTACTGGAGCTGGTGTTTCGTTTGACAATGATTTTTGATCAACTATCGAATCTTGGATAATTTGAGTGAGTCCAGCATTATAAATAGTCATATAAAAATCGCTATTTGATTTATAAAAATCAAGTGTTCTAATAAGTTTAAGACGATAATCATTAGGGTTATCGTTTTTTCTTATGTCATTAAGTTTATCATTTAGACGTTCTGTCTCTTGTCTTAAAACATCTTCTTTAGTTTGGTAATTACGATAAAAAGATGCACGACCTACTTCTGCTTTTTCTACTAAATGGCTAATTGTGATTGAATCAAAATCTTCGGTTTTCATTAATTCAAGTAATGTTTTAAGAATTTGATTTTTAACATATGTATTTTTTTCTTGATTGTTCATGATGATACATTCTCCTGTTTGTTGTCTCATTTTTGTTTAGAATCTTGATTTATTTATCAAGATGATGATACATTTGTCTCGACAAAAAGTCAAATGTGGAGGATTTTATGACGATAGATACTAAGAAAATTGTTGTGATTGGAATAATAGCTGTCATTGGTTTTGTGCTTGGAAGACTATTAATTAGAGGATTATTGAATCTGTTATTAGGTGGAACAATGTTTGGTGGGAATATCTTATGAGGAGAAATAAAATTATGCCGGTATGGTATGGAATATTGATTTTTGTCTTAGCTTTCTTGTTTGGGATTATATCCAAATTATTTTTTAAGCCTACTTATACAGTCAAGTGGAGTGAGGATGTTGGTACGATTGTTTCTGATCTTACCTATGGGGATGGTGAAGCTAATACTTTTGATTTGTATCTACCAAATGATAATACAAGAGAAAAGTATGGCCTTGTGGTTTATTTGCATGCAGGTGGTTTTACAAGTGGTGATAAAACAGGTGATGCGGATAATCTTAAATGGTTATGTAGTAAGGGTTATGTTGCTGCGGGGATTAATTATACTTTGCTTAGTGATAAGAATCCGGATGCTAATGTGTATACACAATCTATGGAAATAAAGGAAGCAATTCCTTATGTAGTCGAAGCTGCGAAACAAAGAGGTTATAACGTAGATAAGATGACGATTGCTGGAGGAAGTGCTGGGCATACTCTTGCGATGATTTATGCGTATCGTGATGGTAAAGATGCGCCAGTGCCAGTTGTTCTTACTTATGGTGCTGTCGGCCCTTCTAGTTTTTATCAAGAAGACTGGGGCATCTTTGGGCTAGATGTAAGTGATGATGCTTGTGCAGCAATGTTTTCGGTGATGTCAGGTAATGAAATAAGTAGTGAAGAAATAAGAAATGGTGCATATCTAGAGAAGGTTAAACCTATAGCCGCTGCAGAATGGGTTTCTAATAATCCAGTTCCTACAGTTGTTGCGTATGGCACTTGTGATAAGATGCAACCTTTTAAGGCTTCAACAAAACTTGAAGCAGCTCTTAAAGAAAATAATGTGGACTATAAATATTATGTACTTCCTCATTCAGGACATGGACTTCAAAATGATGATAAGATCAGTAAACAATGGATGGAGTCTATAGAAGAGTATTTAGAAAAGTATATGCCAGTTAAATAGGATGATATGAATATTAAACGAATATTATTAAAACTATTAATTATTGTTGTAATTGCGTGGGTACTTGGACAAATATTATCACCAGAACTTATGAAGATGCTATTTTTATAGGAGAAGTCAAATGATTAAAATTATAAAGAAAGTTATGTGGGTTGTAGTATTTATTGTTGTGTTTGGTATTTCAACATTAGTTAAATTATCTTCTATTGCGGGTATTGATATGAATAATTTTACTTTGCAGGGACAGGCAGTAAAAGATGAAAAATATGATGGTGAAATAATTAGGGAAAAGTATTCAATTCCATATATTACAAACAACGGAGTTGTTGAAGAACGTCAGATTGTTGTATTAAAACCTTCTGGAGTGTTGGGGGATCTTCCACTTGTTTATATCCCTCATTATGAGGTTGATGAGAATACGGAAGACTTTAATCAATATATGAAACATGGCTGGGCTGTTGCTTCACCTGTGTTTGAAGGTGAATGTAATGGGAATTTAGTAGATGATGATTTGGTTTTTAATAATGCTGCGTTATATAAATTAAGAAATATGGAAGGTATTGATAAACAGAGAATTGCGCTTGTCGGTGGTTCAGCTGGTGGCTATATGTCTTTGATGTTGAGTATGCTTCAAATGGGAAACTGTGTATCAATAGCTAATTCTCCCGTAGTTAATGCATATTACAATTTATATGTTTATTTTAATGCTTGTGATAAGTTGAATAAGGCTTCTTCTTTTGGAACAATCACAATGCCAATTCAAATGCTGATTTCAAAATCTTTTAGAGCTAATTTGAAGTATTTTCCAGATGTTGATGATGCTGACAGATGGGCAGCCTTATCGCCACTTGGTCTTGTGAAATGTATCAGTAATCCTGTTATTGTTAATCATTTTACTGGGGATGTTCTTGTGCCAGTTGACCAAATCACAAAGAAATATTCGTATCATGAACGCAATGAAGCTTTCTTTGGAGATTTTCCAATAACTATGGGTGATGATTATCCTGGGATATTGAGCCATTCACTTGAGGAAGAAGCTAATCAAGATGAAGTGCGCGTTCAATGTTTTAAACTTAAAAATCAAAGTGTTGATATGGAAGTGCCTGTAAGTGATAAGTTACTTACAATTAATATTTTTGATGATGGTGCCATGGATCCTAAGGGAACACATGCTGCTCCTAATACTTCAGGCAATATAGAAACAATCGCTTATCTTGAAGCGATGTTTGATAAGACTTTAAAGAATACTGAGAAGGTCAATGGTTCAAAGCTAATGCTTATGTTAGAAAGATATGCTGGAGAGAGTGTTCAACTTAAAGCACATGAAGGAATAGATGATACTATTTACGGTTCTCTTGCGGTATATCAAAAGGAAGTGATTGAGGAACTAAATACTTTTGTCTTGAATAATTCTTTTGAATTGTTGAATAGTGAAATGGAAAGTGCGATTGCAAAGTATAAAGATCCTAATAAGATGATGCAAATATGGGAAGATATACAAAATAAGATGATGACAAATCCCTCAGTTAACTGAGGGATTGCTTAAATATTAGTTACAGCTTACGCCACCATCAATAACGATTTCAGCACCAGTCATGAATTTAGCATCATCACTAGCGATATATAGAACAGCTGTAGAGATGTCTTCTACTTTACCAGCAGGGATTGATGTATCTAGGCCTGCCATGATTCTGCCTACACCAAATTGGCTGATGTTAGTTTGACTGTTCATAACTTCAGTTTCAACACCACCTGGGCATACTACATTACAACGAATCTTTCCAGCATACATGTATGCGGTATTTTTAGTAGCACCAACAATAGCGTGTTTAGATGCAGTATAAGCAACACCAGCTCTAGCACCACATATACCACCAATAGATGCGATGTTTACAATGTTGCCCTTTGTTTCTTGTTCCAACATAACTTGTACAGCTTTTCTCATGGCATAGATTGGACCATTCAAGTTAACTGCCATTACTTTATTGAATAGTTCATCAGTTAATTCACCGATTGGAGTAAATTCGTCCATGATACCAGCGTTATTTACAAGAACATCTAATTTACCATATTCTTTAACTGCATAGTCGATCATACCGTTGTTTACTTCTTCTAAAGAAATATCACCTTGGTATGGAAGAATCTTTCCTGCAAAGCTTTCGGCTTCTTTAGCGATTTCTTCTAGTCTTTCAAGTCTTCTAGCTACCGCAATAACAGTTGCACCTTCTTTGGCAAAGTCTAGGGCAATCTTACGTCCCATACCAGAGCTAGCGCCTGTTACAACAACACATTTTCCTTCAAATCTCATTGTCTTTAATCTCCTTGTTAATTTATAAACATATTATATACCGATGGAAAATCGGATTAAATTGAGTTCACCTAGAATTTACAAAAAATATTTTAAATTTATCCTTGAAATATAGATGATGAATGACTATAATTCTTTAGAAGACTTTAATATAGTACGAGATACTATGAAGGCCGGGAATTGTTATATGTTTTTTCATAAGGTTCACCCCATAGTATCAACTATGGGGTTTTGTTTATATGGAGGATGTTATGGAAAAGTCAAAAATGTCATTAGCTGAGAAGATGGTAATTGCCCTTGTTCTTGGTGTAGTAGTTGGTATTGGAGCTATTTTATTAAGAGTTAAGTTAGTTGAAGGTGGTAATCCAGAAACTTGGAATACTATCAATAATTTGTTGTTCGCAGATATTACTGCTGAGGGCAATGAAAA
>CAKUTY010000119.1 GCA_934692455.1 uncultured Erysipelotrichaceae bacterium | reverse complement strand
GAATTTGTTAAAGAAGCAGGTAAACAAAAAGAACTTTTTGCATATTCTACAGAAAAAACTTTAAATTGCATTTTAACCAAAATGTATAGAGTATCAAAATCTGCTATTGAAGAAAGCGGAGCGAACACCCTTTATATGACTTTGGGTATGTTAAAGTGGATGGATGGAAAAATTGTTCGATATTCTCCATTGATTTTGTGTCCAGTTGATCTTACAAGAAAAGCAGGTAAAGGATACTGTATCAAAAAAAGAGATGAAGACATAGAATTTAATATTACTCTACTTGAAATGCTTAAACAAAATTTCAAAATTGAGATTAATGGTTTGGATCCGTTACCACAAGACGAACATGGCGTGGATATAAATAAAATCGTTTTAATGATTCGAAAAGCAATAATCGATAAAGAAGGATGGGATGTTATCGAAGTAGCAACCATTGGAAATTATTCATTTACACAGTTTGTAATGTGGAATGATTTACATAGATATAGTGATAAATTATTAGAAAACAAAATAGTCCGTAGCTTAGTTAAGGGAATGGTTGATTTTGATACAACTGTTCCGGAAGATGTTGATAAGGGAGATGTATACTTACCGATATCCGCTGATGGATCGCAATTACATGCAATCAAAATGGCTGAAAAGGGATGTACATTTGTTCTTCATGGGCCACCTGGTACAGGTAAATCACAAACAATAACAGCTTTAATCGCCAATGCCATTGCTAATGGGAAAACTGTTCTTTTTGTTGCGGAAAAAATGGCTGCTTTAGAGGTAGTTGACAAAAGATTATCTTCATTAGGCTTAACACCATTTTGTTTACAATTGCATTCAAATAAAACAACAAAGAAAAACGCTTTAGAACAACTAGATGCAGGATTAAATCTAAAATATAAGGGTGTTAAATCTGATTATTATAAATACACTCTCGAAGATTTTCAAAAGGCAAGAAGAGAACTAGGTGAATATGCTACTGAACTACATCGAACTTATCCTTTCGGTTATTCTTTAAAACAATTGATTGATTTGTATACAACAGCAGAGGGAAAAGAACTTCGTCTAGACTCCAAAGAAGTATTTGAACAAGATGAAAAGAGCTTGGATATAAGACGTAAATTAATAACTTCTTTAATTACATCTGGTGCAAATGTTGCTAATATAAATCAAAATATTTTGAGCCGTTATAACGTTGGTGAGTATTCAATTACATTGAGATATAAAATCGAAAATCTATTAAATGATTGCGAAGATATTTTGTGTTCTATCGAAAGAGAAGTAATGAATACTTCTGATATTACTGGAATTTCTTGCATCAATTCAAAAGAAGATTGGGGATTAATTTTTGAAACAATTGAGTTATTGAATAAACCTTTGGTTTCAAATGATGAAATTTCTAAAGAAATTGATGAAACAAATTCAATTTATGATATTTCGATTTCAGTAAAAGGTAAGCAACTAAATCTAATTAATAAGATTAAAGAAACAGAAGAAAAATGGGATGATTCATTTTTGAATGCAAATATTTCTGAATATGAAAAACGCTATGAAGAAGCGAACAAGAAATTGTTTTTTAAGACAAAAGAAATTAATGCGATTAAGGATGAAATACAAAGTCACACTAAATATCTAGTTTCATCTATTGAAGATGTTATTTATGAAATTAAAGAGTTAGAGAACAATAAAAATAGACTAAACAATCTTATGTCTGCTCTTGAACCAAATATTAGATGTATTGTTGAACAAGCTAATACTGTTGATGATATTAAAAATGCTAAAGATGCCGAGTTAGAAAACCTTAAACAAAAAGCATTAGAAGCTGAAGAAAATTTCAAACGTCAACAAGAAATTCAGGAACATGGCAAAAACAATATGCTTGATTTAATTAAGAGTATTGATGAATTAAAAATAATCAAAGATAAATTGTCACGTATTGGCATTACAGATTTAAACTTTTTTGAAAATGGTACAAATTTTACAAGAGAAGATATTGTTATGCTTAGAGATGGTCTTTCTGATCTTCAAGATTGGCTTGTTTATAAAGAAAATCGAGAAAATTGCGAAGTTAATCATCTAAATAAAGTTCTTGAAGCTTATGATGCTGGTGTAACTGATGGTGAACTGGTTAACCAATATAATAAAGGATTATATAAAGCTTTGATTATTGGAATTATTATGGATAATAATATCCTTAATCGTTTTTCAGGATCATCTTTCAATGAAAAAATACGCCAATTTAAAGAACTTGATAATGAATTGATTGAAATAACAAAGGAAGAAATATATTACATACTAGCACATCAGCTACCAGCAAAATATGAATCAACATCTGTGGCGAAAGAGCTAGCTGTCTTAAAAAAAGCAATTTCTAGTAATGGCAAAGGATATTCGATAAGAACTTTATTTGCACAAATTCCACAAATTCTGACTAGAATTTGTCCATGTGTACTAATGAGTCCAATTTCTGTTGCACAATATCTATCGCCTGATATGCCAAAATTTGATTTAGTAGTTTTTGATGAGGCCTCACAATTACCAACATGTAAAGCAATTGGTGTATTAGCTAGAGGAGAAAATGCGGTTATCGTTGGTGACCCTAAACAGATGCCACCAACTTCATTCTTTATGTCTAATAAGAGTGATGATGATAATATTATGCTTGAAGATTTAGATAGTATTCTAGATGACTGTCTTGCCTTAGGTCTACCTGAAACACATCTTGAATGGCATTATAGAAGTCGTCACGAATCTTTAATAGCTTTTAGTAATTCTGAATTTTATGGTAATAAAATGCTAACTTTCCCATCGGTAAATGATCAAGAAAAGAGAGTTAAGTATATTAAAGTTAAAGGTTTTTATAATCAAAAAACAGGAACAAATGAAGCAGAAGCTCGAAGCATTATAAAAGAAATACAAAGAAGGTATCATGATCCAGTTTTAAGTAAGAAAACAATAGGTGTTATCACATTTAATATTAAGCAACAAGAATATATTGATGATTTATTGTTAGAAGAGTTTAAAAAAGATATTGAATTTGATAATTGGGCAAATAATGGTGAAGAAAAATTGTTTGTTAAGAATCTTGAAAATGTTCAAGGAGATGAACGTGATGTCATTTTGTTCTCGGTTCTTTTTGGTCCAAACCAAACTGGGAAACTATCATTAAATTTTGGCCCTTTGAATAAGGAAGGTGGTTGGAAGAGATTAAATGTTGCTGCTTCACGTGCGAAACAGGAAATGATTCTTTTCTCTATTATGAGTTACGATATGATCGATTTAGGTAGAACAAACTCAATAGGTGTATCGTCATTAAGAGATTTCCTTGAATTTGGTGAAAGAGGAAAATTGGTTAAAAACTATAATCAAGTAGATAATGAACATTCTGGTATGATTGATACAATCGTAAAATTCCTTGCAGATAATGGATATGAATGTCGTGTAAATGTTGGACATTCTGATTTTAGAATAGATATCGCAGTGATAAATCCGTATGACAAGACAGAATATCTTTTAGGAATTATGCTTGATGGAGATAGTTATGCTAGAACTGAACATGTTAGGGATAGAGAAATATCACAACTAAATGTTCTTAAAGGTCTTGGTTGGCAAACTTATAGGATGTGGACTATGGATTTTTGGACTGACTCAAACAAGGAATTAAAGAAATTATTTGATTATCTAGAAGAATTAAAACAAAATGCTTCTTTAAAAAAGAAAGAAAAAATTAATGAAGAAATCGAAGCTGTTAATATTGATTTTGATTTAATTGATGAAAATGAAGAAAAAACAATACGTAAGAAAAGGGAAATTAAACAAAAAGTATCTAAGCAACGATTAGTATCTGAGTCATCTGGTAGTGTTTTAATTACTTCTAAAGTAGTGAATAATAATGATAAGAAAAAATACAATTCAGATGAATATAAATATGCTGAATTAACGCCGATGGTTATAGCGGAGTCTGATATTGAAAATAATGTTGATGAAATTAGAAAACGAATTACTAAAATTATTGAAATAGAGGCTCCTATTCTTAAGGATAAGCTTTTTGAAAAAGTAGCTAAGAGTCTGTTGTTGACAGTACAATCACAAAAAGTTCTAAATGCATTTAATGAAGCACTTGATAAATGTTATTATTTAGCTAAGAAGCAATCAGGTAAAGTTTGGATTTGGGCAAAAAATCAAGATCCAGATGAATATTTTGTGTATAGAATTGAAAACAAAAGGAATTTAGATTTGATTTGTATACAAGAATTGATGAATGCTGTTTGTTTAGCAATTCAGGAAAAAGGTACTCTTGATGAGGAAATCTTAATTAAGGTAACTGGAATTTATCTTGGTTATATGCAAGTAAGTGATGATGTAGAGTCTGTTATATTAACAGCAATTAGACAGGCTAGAAAAGAAGGAAGAATATTCTTGAATAAAGAAGGTTCTTATGATTTAGGTGAATGACATGGCAAAAAGAAAAACGGGTAAGAAAAAGAAAAGTTTTTTAATTGAAGGATTGGCATTGTATTGCATACTAATGTTTTTTATGGCTATTTTTGATTGTTCGTCAGATAGCATGGCTTTTGTAACAACTATAGTAT
Source organism: uncultured Erysipelotrichaceae bacterium (assembly GCA_934692455.1). Taxonomy (GTDB): domain Bacteria; phylum Bacillota_I; class Bacilli_A; order Erysipelotrichales; family Erysipelotrichaceae; genus Colivicinus. Next base: position 209 of record CAKUTY010000119.1, on the reverse strand, counting down.
TAATATTTTTATATATATGGTTTATAATCTTTATATTTAAATGGCTATACAAAATTATACGATTTATTATAAGAAAAATAAGAAATAAGAAAGCTGAAGAGAGTATTCCACCAACAGAGAAATATCGAGAAAAGCAAAGTTATGATATTGATATAAGCGATCCATCGACTTTGAGAAATAGATATTTCGCGCCTAATTGCGAAGAACCA
>CAKUTY010000118.1 GCA_934692455.1 uncultured Erysipelotrichaceae bacterium | reverse complement strand
ATTCTCATCTCTTCTAAGCTTAATTGCAATACTTCTTGTAGAACCATGATGAACAACAATTAAGTAGTTCTCTGTTTTATCAAATACACAATAACAAGGATTTGAAGTGTAAGTCTTAATCCTATTAACAGATTCAATTTCTAAACCGTTTAGCTTTGCAGCCAACGCATAGCCACCTTCATTTCTTCTGTCTTCGGTGTGCTTTGTTTCATCAACAAAATACAAATACCCTTTTTTCGATATCAATACCGGAGATCCTACTGAAACTTCAGGATAATAATTCTTAATAGCTTTCAGATCACCGCTTTTTTCAGCTTCACATACTGTTATTCCGCAATCATCGTTAGAATCAAACCAACGCCAACTTCCTAATAGAGCATAATCATTTTTCATATTATGCTTCCGTTCCTTCTTTTTCTAGTTCTTTTTTATCAGCAGCTTTTAAGAAAGGGTAGAAAATTGCACAGTTAATAACAATCATAATAAGTGATGCTATAACAGCTTTAACTGGTGTTGTATTGGTTATGAAAGCACCTATCAAAGTTGGTGTCATCCATGGCATAATAACTCCTGTAAAATATCCAACAACACCGGTAGAACATAGTATCATCCAATATGCACAATTAAACACGGATGTAATCAACATCGGAATCAAAATCATAACATTGAACATACAAGGTAAGCCAAACAGTATTGGTTCTCCTATGCAGAATATAGCAGGTACAACGGAAGCCTTGCCAATTGATTTAATCGCACTAGACTTCATAAGACAACAAGTAATACAAATACATAATGCCATTCCATATCCACCAGGATACAACATTTGACAGAATTGGTATTCAATCATATTAGGCAACGCTTCTCCAGCTAATAAAGCTTTTTGATTAGCAGCGGATGCCGCCATTAACAACACCAACATTGGAGAGAATACTGCGTTTCCATGAATTCCACACCACCAAGCAAAATTTGCGAAAATAAATATTAGTGTAAATCCTACCGGAGATAATCCAACTTTAGATACAGGCTCTTGAATTAACATAAACAACATATTTTGGAAATCGCCGTATTGTGTCAATGAAGTAAGCACATTTAATAATCCAGCCACAGCAAATATAATTGCGGATGGGATCAAAATTGCGAAGCTGTCAGCAACAATAGATGGAACACTTTCTGGCAATTTAATGTTTAGTTTTGCGTCTATCATCTTTTTAATTGATAATGGAACAAGAATACCAACAAGCATTGCACAAATCATTCCTTGTGTTCCTAACCAAGTAACTGAGATATCGCCATTTTCTGTAAATGGAGTTATCATCAAAAATACCCCTATAGCAACTACAGCAGATACAACTCTTTGTTTTAGCTCAATTTTTCTAGAGAATTGGTAAGCTAATATCATAACAATATAAAGTGATAATAAGCCTAGTGTACAGTTACAAATCTTATAGCATGTAGACACTAGATTTGGTACGCTATTTACAATTTTTTGCCATGGTCCCAAATCCAACGAAGCGATTAATAGGGCGAAAGACCCGATTAATACAACAGATAAAGTTGAAGACATTGTTTCTGTAATAGCTGCCATTACTTTACTTCGTGCCATTTTTGCCGATACTCCAGTCAGTGCATTTAAAAAAGCATCTAATTTTTTATTTTTTTCTTTCATTTTTTGCTCCTATTCCTTAATTTTTTCTAAAACTGCGTTTAATACATTTTCACCATTCATACGTCCATAATCAACTGTGTTAATAACCATAAAAGGAACACCAGCTGAACCAAATTTTTCTTCAAATTCCTGTAGTTTGTAAGCTAATTGTGGTCCTAATAAGATTATGCTTGCTGTGTTTATAACTTCAGCTAAATCATCATAGCTATATGCAGAAACATTTGATTCTATTCCTTTTTCTTCTGCTACTTTTGCAATCTTTTTTGCTAGCATTCCAGTGCTAGCCCCCCAATTACATACCAAAACAATATTAAGCATTTTTATTCACCTCCTTTAGAATAAAGATTATATATTTAGCCATGTCTAACATTATTTCTGCAGATAATAGGATGTCTGACATGTGTACTAACAAATATGATAATTCGAACTTTCCATCATTTTGAGATGAGTAAACAAGAATTTCCTTATGGCCACGATGACCTAAACGATAAGATTCTTCTGCTTGCTTATAAAATGCCTCAGCTTTTTCGAATTCCCCTTTTTTCGCACTTTCTATCGCATTTATAGAGTTGCTTCTGCTTTCACCCGCATTAGCAATAACCATACAAATTTCTGTGTTTAATTCCATACATTACCTCTTTTCACCATTATTTTCTTTCATAGCATTTAAAAAAAATAGTTAATCGTTTTCACAGTGAATGTGCAATATTCACCATTCTAAAAAAGACCGAATCATTATCAATTCGATCTTTCATGTAATAACATTATTATTTTTCGATAAGTAACAAACAGAACTGCAATAGTCCATTAGTCTTTTTTATTTTTTATACCAATAAAATGTTTTCTTTCTACATCTTTTATTGCTTCCATATCCGCAATCATTTTTATCAACATATATAAAACCATCGAAATCAACTTGTTCTTTATTCTATGAAGCATGTTCATCTTTAGGTTTGCTTGTAAATGGATAACTAACTATGTAAGGAATCTTCTGCAATCAATATTGTTTTATCTCGTTAACAAACACAAACCCAAAGTATTCCTTATTAGCAATATAACACTTTGGTTCTAGCCACAAAAGAAATAATTATATTTCCCATAGTTCTTTAACTGCATCCCTAACCATCTTTATCTCATATTCTGGGAACATATCATCATCAGTGCCTACTTCTTTTAATATAGAAATTAGTTTGTTTGCGGCTGCTTCTCCAAAAGCTCTTTGGTTTGCTCTATGATAGAATTCTAGTTTATCTATTATCTTTTGAAAAAGGACGTCAAAAGCTGCTACATTTTCATAACTAATAAAAGTACAATTATGGTCCTCACTTAGCGCAAACAATAAATCATTTAATTCTACAACTAAAGTATCTTCATCAATTCTCATTGGCATAAGTGTCATATCACTCTCAAGAACATCATCTGTCTTATCACCGATTTGATAACGAATATTAAAACCACAATAAGGACTAAATAGCTTCATTACATCATGTGGTTCATATTTCTTTCCATCTATTTGAAAATAAACACCATCATGTCTATTTTCACCAATCCTTATAGTACCAACTTCATTTGCACAATAATAATACTTATCATCTACCAAATGACAATCTGGATTAAAACCAATATCCTTTCGTCTAGTTATAGTAAGATTTTGAAGCGCAACAACTGTTTTCTCAATAACTTCCTTTACCAATTTATCTTGTCTTTCACTAGAACCAAAAGCTACAAATTCATATTCTGTATTTGCATGCTTTGAATATAATTGCCCCTTTTTATTACACTTATATACCTCAGACATCGTTACATTAATAGCGCTTCCAAGTTCTACATATTGGATAATAAACATATGAGCATCTCTATTCTCATCTATAACGCCATACATATCCTCATTAGAATCAATAATCTCTTCACAATAATCTAATGATTCCCTATAATATTCACCTTTCTTTGGCTTAAAAAGATAAGTACCAATAGGCTTACCATGAACATGCCTAGATGATACAAACTTCTTACCTAAAGTTTTAACCTTTGGTTCTTCTATCTCCTCATCTTCCTCGACAAAACGTAACTTATTCAATACATAAGAAACTAAAAACCTAATTGTTTTTAAACTATCACTCTCCATTTTTTTAATTTCTTCTTCATCCAAAATTTTCTTATAATCAGGAACATCACTTAATTTAAATACACCACTCTCAAAACCTGCAGCTACTTTTGAATAAATATCCTCACTATCAAAAATTCCTCTTTCCGCCAACCATTCTTTAGCTTCTTGACGACTCTTCTTTAATTCTTCCCTTTCTTTATCATTAAAACGATCTCTAAATGTCTTATTCTTCTCTTCCATAAATTTTTCTAAATCCTTAACCTCTCTATTCCTATTATCAATAAGCTCAGGCTTCCTCACCCTTTCCCTCTTCCTTTGATTACGCTTCCTTCTTGCATCCGTGGACACATTAGAATAATCATAATCATCAGCAGTAAAATCGGCATTATAAGTCCCTAATTTATATGGCAACAACGAATTAGCAGTACCAGTACTAATTTGCAAGGTATCCTTAATCATCTCCAATGTATATCCTTTGTTATAAAGATCATTAACAGCCTCCACCATATCTACACCATCTTTATAAAAACGATATACACCAGCACTAACTAGCAACTTTCTTATCTTTGTCATTGTCAAACCAAAATACAATTCCAAAGACTTCATAGTTGCGTGCCCATCCTTATCTACATTCATATCAGCACTAGGATGTAGATATAGTTCTGCTACAGCACTAGATAATTCATCTCTTGCTCTAATAGGATTATAATTTGGATTTGCCTTAGGTCTACCAATATTCTTTTTCTTTTCAACATCTCGCATACAATTAAATATTAGTATAGATATTTATATATCAACATTATTCGTGACAATTCAATTTTATAAACAAAGTCAAATTAATTGCTACTTGCACAAAGACAACCATATTGAAAAATTGAATTAATCAATCATTGCCAATCAAAATTACAAATCATCTTTTAATCCATTAGAATAATCAACATTAATAAAGTTTCTATAAGTAAGATATCTGATTAATTCTCTAATTTCATTTTCATTTCTCTTGTTATCAAACCTTTTCTTCCAATCAGCAATATAATTAAATACTTGATCTTCGCAAACAGTATCATTAGAAGAACTTAATTGATCATAAGAATATAAAATCGTT
>CAKUTY010000117.1 GCA_934692455.1 uncultured Erysipelotrichaceae bacterium | reverse complement strand
TTGATTATACGCAGGTATGCAAGTGCCTCAATCTTTGATTATACGCACCTTTGAAATGTGCTCAAACTATGATTATACGCACTCAAATAAGTACTACAATAAGATTATGTGGTTTATATATGCGCTTATATCTTCCTTCTTTGCGGGTATTACCTCAATACTGGCCAAGTGTGGAATTAATAAAACCGATTCAACAATAGCTACCGCCTTACGTACAATAGTTGTATGTATTTTTTCGTGGTCATTAGTTAATAATATTACATATATAGAGACAAAGACACTTGTCTTTCTAATACTATCAGGACTATCAACAGGAGCTTCTTGGTTATGTTACTTTAAAGCTCTACAACTTGGTGATATCAACAAAGTTGTTCCAATCGATAAGTCTAGTATAGTCTTAACAATTATCCTAGCTTCTATGTTTTTAAACGAAGGAATAAGCCTTCTAAAATTTATATCGATAATCTTAATAGGACTAGGTGCTTTATTTATGATAGATAAGAAAGATAGTTCTAATAATTCTAATAATAAACAATGGTTGATATATGCCTGTCTATCTGCTTTGTTCGCAAGTCTTACAAGTATCTTTGGTAAGATTGGTATTACTAATATTGATTCTAATTATGGCAGTGCCATTAGGACTACTGTTGTGTTAATTATGTCTTGGGCAATGGTTTTCATTACTAAGAAAAGTAGTAAAATAAAGGTAGTAGATAAGAAAGAACTTATTTATATCGTCTTATCAGGATTTGCCACTGGTGTTTCTTGGTTAGCATATTATAAGGCATTACAAGTTGGTCCTCTTAGCATTATTGCACCAATTGACAAGTTAAGTATTCTTGTCACTATTATCTTTTCTTACTTTGTATTCAAAGAAAAATTATCATTCAAGGCCCTTGTGGGTTTACTTTTAAGCATTATTGGTACTTTACTTTTAGTGCTACGGGCATAATTAATGAAACTTATTCCTTATTAGGATAGAATCCTATTAATGATAAGAAGAAATACCCTACAAAAAGAAATAGTCATTAAAACTGTTCAAGATATTGATAAACATGCTACTGCAGATGAAATATATTCATATATAAGTAAACTTCATCCTAGCATCAGTAGAGCTACTATTTATCGTAATCTTAATATCCTAGTAGAAGAAGGACAAATCACAAAAGTTGACATGCCAAGTGGCCCTACTTACTTCGATAAAAGATTAGATAAGCATCATCATGTTAAATGTATTAAGTGTCAACAAATATATGATGTAGATATTTCTATTCCTGATTTAGAAAATTGTGGCATGGAATATGACATCTACTTCAAAGGTATTTGTCCCAAGTGTAAGGAGAAATTATGAACGAAAAGACTCTTTTTAAAATAAGCTATGGCTTATATGTTCTTAGTACTAGATTAGGTGATGAAGATAATGGTTGTATCATCAACACCGCTATTCAAGCAGCTTCTAAGCCTAATCAAATTAGTATTTGTGTTAATAAACTTAATCATACTCATGATATGATTATGCAATCTAAGGAATTTGTTGTATCTATCTTGAGTGAAAAAGCTACTTTTGACATCTTTGAAAGATTTGGTTTCCATTCTGGAAAAGACATCAACAAATTTGATAAATACGATAATTGTAAACGTAGTAATAACAATATTTACTATATTACTGAGGGTACTAATGCCTATATAGAGACTAAGGTAGATAAGATAATTGATTTGGGTTCACACACAATGTTTATTGGTGAAATAAGTGATATGGAAGTATTAAATGATGATCCTTCTTTAACTTATGATTATTATTTTAAGCATGTAAAACCTAAACCAATTGAAAAGACAGGTAAAAATGAGACAGTATGGCGCTGTACAATATGTGGCTATGAATACAAGGGAGAAGAACTTCCTGAAGACTTCATTTGTCCTATTTGTAAGCATCCCGCTAGCGATTTTGTGAAAGGAGAATAAGATATGAAAACAAACAAGTATGCTGGTACACAAACCGAAAAGAATTTAATGGAAGCCTTTGCTGGCGAATCACAAGCGAGAAACAAGTATACTTTCTTCGCTTCTGTTGCTAAGAAAGAAGGCTATGAACAAATGTCAGCTTTATTCTTAGATACTGCTGATAATGAAAAGGAACATGCGAAATTATGGTTTAAGGAACTTAATGGAATTGGTAATACACCAGAGAATCTTGAGAGTGCAGCAGAAGGCGAAAACTATGAGTGGACTGATATGTATGAGGGTTTTGCCAAGACTGCTGAAGAAGAAGGTTTCCATGAATTAGCTGTTAAATTTAGAGCAGTTGGTGCAATTGAGAAACATCATGAAGAAAGATATCGTGCCTTACTTCATAATATTGAAACTGCTCAAGTATTTGAAAAGAGTGAAATCAAAGTATGGGAATGCAGAAACTGTGGTCATCTTATCGTAGGTAAGAAGGCACCTGAAGTTTGCCCTGTATGTAATCATCCTCAAAGCTATTTTGAGGTTCATGCCGAAAACTATTAAGGAGAATCAACTATGAAATACAAATGTGAAGTGTGTGGATGGGAATATGATGAGGAATTGGGTTATCCTGAAGGCGGTATAGAGCCTGGTACTAAGTGGGAGGATGTTCCTGAAGACTTCATTTGCCCATTATGTGGCGTAGGTAAAGATCAATTTGGCAAGGAGTAGCAAAGGCTACTCTTTTTAATTACAGCAACCATACATGGGATTCTCCCCATACACTCTATATAACTAACATCTTGATATCCCAATTCTTTAAAGAATAACATATATGTTTCTTTGTTGAATTTTCTTTTGAAATCAACACCTAGTTTGTTTATTGAATTGGATACATCATCAACATTTCCAATACTATTCTTATTCATATAAGTGGGAATAATAATCTTTCCATTTAGCTTACATACTCTATCTAATTCTTGTATTGCTTTAATAGGATCATCTAACAAATGAATCACATTGCCGGCAATTACTTTATCAAAGCTATTATTTGGATAAGGTAGTTTCATGATATCGACACACTCAAACTTGATATTTTTATGCTTCTTTAGTTTTCTTCCAGCAACCTTAAGCATCTTAATCGAATAGTCTGTCGCGATTAAACTATTACATTTTTCGCCAATAGCCCTAGTTAAAAGACCTGTACCACAAGCACATTCTAGTACATCATCAGTAGATGATATTTCACCATTAACAACACTACATAGTTTGATATTTGTTTCCCTATTGATGATGTTGGCAAAAACATCATAGACACAAGCTATCTTATCCCAAAACATTTTTATCCTTTAAATTTAATCTTAACTATTTGCATCTTCATTAGTCCATCACAAATATGGGCAAGGAATCTAAAGAAGCCACTGACATTGTCATCTTTTAAATCATTATAGCCTAACATAAAACCCTTACTTGTTACTTCGATATTATTAGTCCATGATGATATTTCTTTAAGATCAGATGCAGAAAAATAAGTTCCAACTTCTTTTACTTTTAATGAATTTAGCCATATCGATATCAATTTAACTGTCATTTTACCAGCTGCATCAAATACTAGTACACTATCATTAAAATAATTATTCATTTTAACAATAAGAGATTTAACTTCTTCATTAAGAAAATAATAAAAGACTCCTGAGGCAAAGAAGATTACACCATTTGATTTATCGATTTTATCAAACCATTCAGTATCATTAAGATTACAAGGAATATTATATTCACGTTCACCAGACGGCAACAATTCATTTCTTACTTTGATCACATCAGGAAAATCTAGATTATATATCTTACATTTACCATTATCACAGTTTCTTCCTGTATTATCTAAACCACAACCTAAATTAACAACAGAAGCACTAGGATGTTCCTTTAAATATTCATTTACTTCATAGGCAATATCGCTTTGTCTTGCGGCTACTTCTAGGGCACCAAAACGTTGCATAAGACTCTTTGATTTCTTTTCTATTTCAGAGAAATCATAATCAATTTGATTAATCAAATCTACAGCAGTCTTATCATAATAAATATTTGGATATAGACTAGAACAAATCTTTCTAGAATATAGAGGAATAATCAATGTCTCTTGTACGCTGTCTTTCTTAATTTTATATTTCATATTCTCACCTAGTTAGTCATTGCTAACTGATTTAATTCTAATCATGTTTTATTCTTATGTCAACATAGGCTTTAATCAAAATATTAATCTTCGACAACCACACTATAATTTGAATACATTTATAGTGTGGTTGTCGGTAATTAATGCTTCTAATTCTCAAAATTAGACAAGCGTGCTTATTTCGTTTACAATATAAGCACGAAAGGATGGTGATTATATGAACAAAACAAATGAAATTCTTAAAAATTTTGACTATCTTACGCCATCAATCGCTAAGGAAAATGGTGTATCTAAATGGAATTTTTACCAATATGTTAATGATAGTGGCGTAGATCAACTTTATAGAGGTTTTTATTCTAATAAAGATACTTGGGTAGATAATCTATATGTACTTCATCAAAGATGTCCTAAGGCGGTATTCTCGCATGATGAAGCTTTCTATTATCATGACTTATGCGATAGAGAGCCAATCGTTAATACCTTAACCATTTATAGTGGATATAACGCTCATAGATTAAAGGCAAGTATGAATTGCAAAGTCTATACTGTAAAGAAAGAGCTATTAGATGTTGGCAAAATCATGGTTACTGATAATTATGGTAATCAAGTACCAATGTATAACTTAGAAAGAACAATCATTGATTTATTTAGAAGTAGAAATAGTATAGAAATTAATGAATTTGTTACAGTGTTAAAGTCTTATGCCCGAAAAAAAGATAAAAATTTGCGTTTATTAATGGAATATGCCGAATTATTTAATGTTGATAATATAGTTCGTCAATATATGGAGGTACTTTTATAATATGGCTCTTACAAAGGAACAACTAA